>CAZSIK010000017.1:26489-28863 GCA_964606515.1 uncultured Prolixibacteraceae bacterium | reverse complement strand
TAATAAGCCAAACCTACTCCGGCATAAATAAACGGGCTAAACTTCCTGTTTTCCTTTCCCATGAAAAAATCGAGGTAGTTTATTTCGAACAACGACGATACTTCAGTAACCTTTTTCTGAAAAGGCAAGGCCGAAACACCGTTCATTTCTCCACTTCCTCTGAAAGTACCGTAAAGAACGTTAATCCTGACCGACATCCGGGTATCGATGTTATACCGGTAAAAACCTCCGTAATTCAGGCCGATTGATTGCAAACGGTACGTTTGGGTATAATCGACAAAAGGGGTGCCACCGCCAACAAACACGCCCAGGTCGGCTGTCTCTTTTTGTGAAAATGCGTTGAGCCAAAAAAACAAATTTACTGCAATGATCAATAGTATTCTCATGGGCAAATTTCCTGTTCTTCTTATAGTACAACATATCCAAATTTTCCGTCAGAAAAATTTTTGCCTCCATAATCAGGCTCAAATACTTGATATACAGGAGCCCAACACACTTTTTCCGCTTTTTTACAAGCGGTACAAATGTAATACAATTATTGTAAAAACCCGACGGACACAATAGATTAACTAAAGTAGCCCTGAAAAATTGTAAGCCTGGAAAATTTAAGTATTGCGCTTATCTGCTGCCCACATCAGCTTGTTGCGCAAAGTTGAGTAGAATGATTGACCATGAAGTCGTAACACGGGAACTTTGAATTGGGCTTTCTTGATTCTGACCAGAGTTGAAAAGTCGAGTGGTGCGGACCGGTGGTCGCAAGCAATAAGAAATTGGTTTCCTCGTCCTTCAATATTAAGGGTGATTTCAACATCATCGGGAACGACTACCGGTCTGACAGTAAGGTGATGAGATGCTATAGGTGTAATGATAAGCCCTTCAAGGTTAGGGGTAACTATTGGTCCCCCCACACTAAGCGAATAGGCGGTTGATCCTGTTGGAGTACTGACAATCAGACCATCGGCCCAATAGTTTGCTAAAAAATCATTGTTAATGAAAGTTTCTATTTTAATCATCGACGAATTGTCGAGTTTGTGCATGGTAAGATCGTTCATTGCAAAAGACCACTGATCGAACAAACCTTTGGGCTCAACCAGTTGGAGTAACGAGCGGTATTCTAAAGTATACTCGCCCCTTAAAAACTGTTCCATAGCTTCTTCGAGATTTTCGCTGTTGATATCGGCAAGAAAGCCTAATCGTCCACAATTAATCCCTGCAACTGGTATTCCCAGGCTTAATGTATGCGAAACCGCGTCGAGGAAAGTACCATCGCCCCCAATCGATAGCATCAGGTCGATCTCAGAGCATAGAGATATGGATTTACTAAAAAGACAGTGGTATTCAGGTTCAATGTTGCATTCTTGATTTAACTGACAAAAGAGTTCCTCCGAAAGAATCAAGTCGATCCCATGTTTCTCGAGGAAGGAAAAAAGACGTTGGTATACTTCAAGGTATTGCTTTTCAACTTTGGTACTGTATACAGCTATCTTCAACTTTTCAGATATTAATGTATTTCATGAAGAGTTCGTAGCGGTCGGCATACATGTTTTTGAACATGGTTCCGTCCATGAAAACTGCCTTAATATTGTAATCGTAACGCATGAAAGCCTGAATGATGGCCGATAAATCGCTGACATTCACCTTTAAGGTTACTTCAATTCCTTCGCCCTGATCGGCAGTTTTGACATACATGCTCAGGATTTTTGCATTATTCGATTCAACAAGATGGGCGATCTGGGAAAGTGAATAATCGTTTGGCCCCATCTCGAGTACCACGACTCCCCCAGGCACCCCTACCGAAACGAGCCTTGCCATAACTAACGATATGTCGTTCAGGGTAATGGCCCCCAAATAATTTTGATGGGCATCGAGAACCGGGATGACGGTAACCTCCAGGTCGAACATTACCTGGGCTACTTCAAAAAGATGTTGGTTATCGGTTACGAAAGGCGAACGTATCGGAACGTTTTTAATTCCAAGACAGCATTCATCCAATTGAAAATCATACACTTCTTTATCTGAAATCAGTCCAACGTATTCTCCGTCGCGCAGCAAAGGAAGATGGGAAACATGAAACGACTCCATGATTTCAAGTGCCTTATTTCCAGTATCAGTACATACCAGCGCTGGCAAAAATTTCGATATGATTTCTTTTGCTATCAAAACAATGGTTTACCCCTAGTTCTGTTGCCTAAATTAATGAATGAACAATTGAACGAAAATAAGGTAAAAGTTGTAAATTGCAGCCAAAATTATTCATAAATGATAAGGTTAAGTGTAAATATTAATAAAATTGCCACTTTACGTAATGCCCGTGGTGGTAACATTCCCAATGTTTTACAAGCGGCGGTGAATTGTGAAAAATTTGGTGCACAAG
>CAZSIK010000017.1:26174-26465 GCA_964606515.1 uncultured Prolixibacteraceae bacterium | reverse complement strand
CGACGAACGTCATATTCGCTATAGCGATGTGCGAGAATTGCGGCCTTTTATCAAAACCGAATTTAACATGGAAGGCTTTCCATCAGAGCAATTTATGGAATTAACCTTTGAAGTATTGCCCAACCAGGTCACCTTGGTTCCCGACCCACCCGAAGCCATTACATCAAATGCTGGATGGGACACCATCAGAAACCACCAATTTCTCTCCGATGCGGTGACCGCATTTAAAGAAATAGGCATTCGCACCTCCATTTTTATCAGTCCCGAACCCGACATGGTTGAAGGAGCTGC
>CAZSIK010000017.1:21290-26164 GCA_964606515.1 uncultured Prolixibacteraceae bacterium | reverse complement strand
GTATACTGAACCTTATGCCAGGCTTTACCCTACCGATCCACAGGCAGCCATTGCCCCCTACCTGCTTGCAGCACAAAAAGCTAGGGAACTGGGCCTTGAATTGAACGCCGGGCATGATCTTGACCTTAACAATCTGCGCTTTTTTGCCCAAAGCATTCCTTATATCAGCGAAGTATCCATTGGGCACGCTTTAATTGCCGATGCGTTATACCTTGGGCTCGAAACCACGATTCACCAATATCTTGGGTGCCTGAAATAAAATGAATCTGTATTTTAGGGAACTCGGTGCCGGCACCCCGATAATGATCCTGCACGGACTTTATGGTTCGACCGACAACTGGTTGCCCATCGCCAAAACCTTGGCGGAACGATACCGTGTAATCCTTGTCGATTTACGCAACCACGGCAGGTCGCCCCATTTCCAAAGCCATTCATTCAATGAAATGGTACTCGACCTGGTTTCATTGTTCGAACATTTGGAAATTGAGAAAGCACATTTGCTTGGTCACAGCATGGGTGGAAAAACAGCAATGAAATTTGCGGCCGACTATCCCGAAAAAACAATTTCGCTCAATGTGGCCGATATTGCCCCTGTCGATTATCTCGAAAATCCCGCTTCCGCTCTTCAATATGCTTTTCATAAGAAAATACTGGATGCCTTTTTCATACTGGATATGAGTAGTTTTTCAAGCCGTTCGGAAATTGAAACGACTTTGGCGGAGGAAATCCCTGACCTTTCCCTGAGAAAATTTTTATTGAAGAATATATACCGCAACGAGAATGGCCAGTTCGCCTGCAGGATGAACGTGCCGGTTTTGCGTGCTGCCTTGCCCCAGATCATTTCAGGAGCCAATTACAATGAATTCGAAGACCGGATCCCAATCCTAAGCTATCCGGTCCACTTTATCAAAGGAACACTTTCAGAATACATCACTGAAGAACATTGGCAAAGCATTAAAAAAATATACCCCGAAGCCATTTTAACCCGTATTGAGGGAGCTTCTCACTTTTTACATGCCGAATTTCCAGAAGCTTTTACGCTTTCGGTCATGAAGCACTTGCCTTAATGTCTATCTTTGTCTTGTTCAAAAAAACGAGCATGGCACTTCCTGAATACATCCTTTTTATCGATACCGAAACCTCGGGAATGCCCCACCGATGGTCGGTATCCACTTCAAAAACCCACAAATGGCCTTACATCCTTCAGATTGCCTGGCTTATTTATACTCGGGAAGGCGGAAAAATTCAATTCAGAAATTTTTATATCAATACGGGGAGAATTGAAATCGAGGAAGAAGCCCTGAACCTCCACGGAATCACCCATGAAATTCTTGAAGATCAGGGGATCAAAAGAAAGAAAGTAATGAAACTGCTTTCGAAAGACCTTGAAAAATACCAACCGTTGATCGTAGGACACTTTCTCGAATTCGACAAAAGGATGATCGAGGTGGGATTTACCCGGGCCAAGGTTAAGCAGAATTTTGCCCACTTGCCTAAATTTTGCACTATGGTGTTCAGCAAAAAATTAAGAACGGCCTCGTTTACCCCCAAATTCATGCGCCTGAACGAACTGCACCAGCATTTGTTCGGTATCGGTTTATCCGTTCAGCATAATGCCTTAAGCGATGCACTGGCGACAAAAGAATGTTTTTTTGCCTTGAGAAAAAGAGGTTTGCTCAGCGAAAACGAAATAGAACAACAACAAGCTTATTTCAAACGAAACTCACTACAACAGCAACGTACCCTTAAGGTAGTTTTCACCTTTCTTTTTTTTGCCTTGCTCTCCTTAATTACACTTTATTTATTTCATTTTAAATGATTTTTCTGACATGAAAAACCGAATTGAATTCCTGAAAGAAACCAGACCTTTTTCTTTTCTTCCCGATACAGTTCTGGAAGAAGTTGCCGTGATGATGATCGAAAAAAACATCGACAAGGAAACCCTGCTATATCTTCAGGACAAAAGCCCGATTGAAGGGATCGACATTGTTGTCGAAGGAGAACTTACAGCTTCATTTTACGACCAGAACCAGAGTTTACGGCTCGAGGAGAACTATCCTACAGGTACGGTCTTCGGGGGTGGTTCGATCCTACTTAACAATGTATTCTCTTCGCGCACAGTGATAGCCGGTAAGGGAACAAAAATCCTTTCTTTCGAAAAAGAAGAATTTAAATCGCTGTGCAGGAGTTATGAACAGTTCTTTCATTTCTTTACAGGGCAATTCGGCCAGAAGATGCTCAACATCGATTATGCCCGCTTCGTTAAAAGCAACAAAAGTAGCGAAGATAATTTTATCGATGCCGACACCATCTTTTCACGACGCATCAACTCGCTAAGTCCAAGACCCCTGCTTACTTTTTCTCCTGAAACTCCGGCATGGGAAGTAGCCACCACCATGGTCGAAAAAGAAGTAAACTGCATTTATGTTGAGCAAGAAGGCGAACTTACCGGACTGGTAACCAAAGATATTCTGGTAAAAAAAGTCCTTGCTGCACAGAGGAAAAACAACACGCCAATAGGAAAAATTGCCAAGAAAAAAATCATCAAGGTTCATCAGGATGCCTTACTGTACGAAGCCTTACTGGCAATGTTCAGCTCAAAACTCGAGTATATCCTGGTAAACGACGGCAAACAAAACATGGGTTACCTGAGCCGCTACCGCTTGCTTACCGAACATGCCCAATCGCCTCTTGTTTTTATTCAATCGGTAAAACTTTCGAATACAGTAGAAGAATTAAAAGAAAAATGGGGAAAAGTGCCGGTAATGATTTCAAGGCTTCTCGATCGTGGGGTTAATGCTGAAATTGTGAACCAGATTGTGACTACCATAGCCGATGAAATTTTGCTCAGGGTAATCGAAGGGATCCGCGAAGAAATGCCACCCTCTCCAGCCCGTTTTGCCTTCATGGTCATGGGCAGCGAAGGCCGCCAGGAACAGACCCTTGTAACCGATCAGGACAACGCGATTATTTATGAGGATAAAGCCAACGAACAACGTGAATTGGTGAGGGAATACTTTTTGGCTTTTGCTGAAAAAATTTCAGACCGACTGAATACGATTGGCTTCAGCTTTTGTGATGGAGGCTTCATGGCTAAAAACCCAAAATGGACCCACTCGCTTTCCCACTGGAAAAATAATTACAATGAATGGATCAACTATTCAGCGCCCGAGAACGTGATCAAATTTGCTACCTTCTTCGATTGCCGGTTTATTTATGGCGAAAAGAAGTTATTCAATGAACTGAAACAGCACATGATCGACTGTATCGGCCAATCGACCTCAAAGTTCCTATTTAACCTGGCAACCAATGCCTTACATTATGAACCACCGCTTACCTTCTTCAATTCAATCAAAACTTTTTCCCAGGATAACAAGAAGGTGTTCAATCTGAAACATGCCATGACCCCAATTGTGGACCTTGTGCGGATGTATGCCCTGAAAAACAAAATTATGGAAACCAATACAGGAAAAAGGATGCAGAAATTGCATACCGAAACGCATCTCAACCACAAGCAATATAAGGAATTGCAACATGCTTATTACTATCTGATGGGAATGAGGTTGAAAAACCAGGCACATTCCATTCTATTCGATCAATCAGAACCATCAAACCTGATGGAACCATCAAAACTTACCCAGGTAGAACAATCGACATTAAAAGAAATATTCAAGTACATTAAAGATTTCCAAAGTACAATAAGAATGGAGTTTAAAGCATAAGAAAAAGTTTATTCTTCTAGCGTATCGATCACAAAATC
Source organism: uncultured Prolixibacteraceae bacterium (assembly GCA_964606515.1). Classification (GTDB taxonomy): domain Bacteria; phylum Bacteroidota; class Bacteroidia; order Bacteroidales; family Prolixibacteraceae; genus CAZSIK01. Next base: position 22,404 of record CAZSIK010000017.1, on the reverse strand, counting down.
GTAAAACAGTTCTTCGTCGATGCTACTGAAATAATTCACCAACGAACCATGATCTGAACGGTACACGTTCCCTGTTGAAGTTCCCCTTTGTTCGATATCGATAGTAATTTGATCAACCTTTGCCACCTCGGGCTGGCATAAACAAGCAACGGCTACCAGGTCGTACAGAAAAAGTTGTTTGTGTTGCCCTATTCTGGGGGCAAGTATCTGATACAACAACTGACAGGCTAACGATTGCTTGCATTCCGACAAACGGTACATGAAATAACGGTCGGCAGGTACTTCAAGGCAAATGTCGATGGGAACCAGGTACAGGTTTAAACCCCATTTAATCAGTTTTTGAGCTGAAATGGGATCCCAAAAAACATTCCATTCTGCGCTTTCGTCGTGGTCGGGAGCAAGCACGTTCCCATCACAAAAAAGAGCGCCGGCCATCCATATAACCTTGCCAATCTTTTTTTCCAATCCTGGATATTTTTCAAGTGCAGCAATCAAGTTGGTGGCAGGACCAGTAAGCAGGACCGTACATTCAAAAGGATGATCCAAAAGGGTTTTAGCCAGGAAATCAGGTCCGTCGATGGGCGACTCCTTTCCTTGTTCATTTGTATCATCAAAAAAAAGGGGCATCGCAGCCATCACTCCCGAATAACTCCTCCAATTCGCAGGAAATGGGTTTATGGGCTTGACGGAGCTTTTCGCTACTGATATAGGGTAGTGAGCAAATCGATTAATCAGGTTTAATGTAAGACCAGTTGTATAGGCCACATCTCCGGCACCATCGGTTATAGCGATCCCGCTGATCCGAAAGTTTCTATTTCTGAGCATAACCATCAATGCAGCAAGATCATCAATCGAGCCATCATGATCAAAAAAAACAGATTTAGCCAGGTTGGTCATCACCCCATAAATAAAATTCCCCTAATTTAGAACAGCAAAAATAGGAATATATTTCAATAATGATTAATCTGTCTTTATTTAGAGGAAGTGGTCATTGGGAAAAGGTAAAGGTCATTGGGAATAGTTTGTATCCCCCAATGACCTTTACCAATCGCTTTTTTTGTACTTACAAACCTTTATTTTTAATGAGCCATTCGGCAATTTGCACTGCATTCAA
>CAZSIK010000017.1:3925-21280 GCA_964606515.1 uncultured Prolixibacteraceae bacterium | reverse complement strand
ATCTGGTCGCCAACACACCAGAAGGTTAATCCGTTTTTACTGGCAACATCTTTACGCAGACGGCCTACATAAACATCATCTTTACCCGACACAAACAACGGCATAGGATACTGTTTTTCCGAGGGTTTATCCAAAACAGTAATCCCTTCAAAGTTTTCCATGGCTTTGCGGACCGTTTCCACCTCCAGCTCCTTTTCGGTTTCAACCCAAATGGCTTCCGAGTGCGCACGGGCAACGGGAATACGGATGCAGGTGGCTGAAACTTCGGCATCGGTATGCATGATCTTTTTGGTTTCCCAATTCATTTTCATTTCCTCTTTGGTATAGTCGTTATCGAGGAAGACATCGATTTGTGGAATAATATTCATCGCCAATTGATAAGGGAATTTACTTATCGTAGGTTCCTGCCCGTTGGCTACTTCTTTGATCTGGTTTTCGAGTTCGGCAATACCTTGAGCCCCGGCGCCACTGGCAGCCTGGTAAGTGGCTACATGGACCCTTCTGATTTTTGAAAGGTCGTTGATGGGCTTAAGAGCCACCACCATTTGTATGGTTGAACAGTTGGGATTGGCAATAATATTGCGCGGACGGTTCAATGCATCCTCGGGATTGACTTCAGGTACCACCAGCGGCACATCATCATCGTAACGGAATGCACTTGAATTATCGATCATCACGGTGCCGTACTTGGTGATGGTTGATGCAAATTCTTTTGAAACACCTGCCCCTGCCGATGTTAAGGCAATATCGATGTCTTTAAAGTCGTCACCTTGTTTCAGCTCCTTGACTACGAGTTTTTTACCCTTGAAGGTATATTCTTTACCGGCACTACGCGCCGAACCAAACAATACCAACTCGTCGAGCGGGAAGTTCCGCTCCTCAAGTACCGTAAGGAACTCCTGTCCTACGGCACCACTTGCACCAACAACAGCGACTTTCATATTCAATTTTTTTTGTAAATTGTGAAACGTTTATAAATTGATTTTTTCAATTTGTACTAAACAAAAATAGAGTTTGCCCTTAAAAAACCATCACCATGAATAAAAAAGTTCTGCTTTTTGCGTGCAACATTACCACATTCTTAACTATTTCGCTTCACGCGCAAATTATTTACTATGAAACATTCGATATCCCGGACTTGGGTATCTGGGGAAATGGAAACGGGATTCCGGTTATCAACATTGCCAGTATTAACTGGAACCTGAGTTGTACCATTTGTACCTTTTCAGACGAAAACGACTATGCCAAAACAGTAAGCACCTCGGGAGGGCGATTCGAAGTGCTCGACTGCAACGGGGAAGCCTATTGGTCATCACCGCTTATCGATATTACAGCTTACCCACTGGTTTCCATCTCGCTCGATGTTGGAGAAACCGGGAGTAGCACTTCGCCTGAAAAAAAATATGTTCGGGCCGCCTTGCTGGTCGACGGTTTTTATATCCCCTTTGTCCCCGACTCGATGGTCGCAGGAAATTGGGGCAACAGCGTATTGAAGATGGATTCAATAAAAGGATCACTTCTTCAGATTATTGTGGTTTTGAATTCTTCATATTCCAACGATAAAGTGTTTATTGATAATGTTATTATCAAAGGCTATGCGGAAGAAATACAGGAAAAGGCCGAACCCTTCGATCTGATTTTTAACGAGATTATGGCCGACCCCACTCCTTCAGTGGGTTTACCCGAAGTTGAATACATTGAACTTTATAACCCTAGCGAAAAACAAGTCTCAACCGAAGGATGGGTACTTACTTGTCGCAATACGAGCAAAACACTTCCTGCAAAAAAAATCAAACAGGGAAGCTACGTCATTTTGTGTTCTCCAGGCGATACGGCCATGCTTTCGGTTTTTGGAACGGTACTGCCGGTAAAAAGTTTTCCTTCATTGATTAATTCAGGAGCCACTTTGATCCTATCAGGTCATGAAGGAACCGTGATCGACAGCATCCATTATACCGAGAACTGGTATCACGACGAGGTAAAGAAAAAAGGGGGCTGGAGCCTGGAACGGATCGACCCAAAACGCAGTTGTGGCCAAAATGGCAATTGGACTGCATCGATCAATATAAATGGAGGAACCCCCGGTGGTTCGAACTCAGTGCTAAGAGAGAACAGGGATACCACCCCCCCCTTCATTGCAAATATCAAAATCCGCTCTTCAGATGAAATCGATATTTTCTTTTCTGAAGCCCTTATGCAAAATTCGATTACAGCAAGAGAAAAGATCAGGTTTACAGATGGGCTGCATTGCGATTCGCTGGCTTTTCAAACCGACTTCTGCACCTTGGTTGTTAAATTGAAGGAAAGCATCCAAATCAACAGGACCTACAATTTCATTATTGACGAGCTAAGCGACGCGTGTGGGAATAAAGCATATTCAGTTGAGGGAAATTTTTCCCATTCTTACGTTGAACCAGGCAAGCTATTGATCAGTGAAGTCCTTTTCAACCCAAAACCCGGGGGTTCCGACTTTGTCGAAATTTACAACCCAGGCGGGATTTCCTTCGACCTTTCAGGACTCTCGCTGGCTAGCAGGAACGATTCATTGACGATTGTATCGGTTTGCAAAATTACAGAGAGCCGGGTATTGATCGAGCCTAAAAGTTTTATGTCCATTTCAACCGTGCCAGATGTTGTAATGAGTCATTATGATGTCCCTTTCCCCGAACGGTTGCTTCAAACAAAACAATTACCAACTTATCCTGACACCGAGGGAACTGTTATTTTGTTAAACGATTCGTTACAGGTAGTCGATGAAATGAACTACGATGATTCGATGCACAATTTTTTCATCAACAATACCGAGGGGGTTTCACTTGAAAGGACTTCCTTTTCAATCATGTCATCCGACAAAACCAACTGGCATTCATCGTCTTCGCTCTCTGGTTATGCCACGCCTGGCTATCAAAACTCCCAGACCGAAAACCCGGCAACGGATGCGGCATCCCTCGATCTGTCGACGAAATACATTTCCCCCGATGGAGATGGTTTTAACGATCAGCTTCTTATTAAAATAAGAACGCCGCAACCCGGATATCTAGCAAACATTATTGTTTTCGATGCAGAAGGAAGAGCGATAAAGCAGCTTGCCAACAACTTGTTGGTAAATAATGAAGACGAAATCATCTATCCCGGAAATGGCAACGAAATCACCACCCTCAAATCGGGATTATACCTTATCCTGGCCGAACTGGTTTTCCCGGGCCAAAAGAAGGCTGTTTTTAAAAAACCCTTTGCCGTGATTTTTTAGTTTATCTGAAAACTTTTACTACTTTTACAGGTGAATGTGCTTTTCACAGCAAGAAAACCTGACTGAAATCTATGGATGACGACAAGATATTAATTGTTGCCTTAAAGGCCGATGACCATAAGGCCTTCGATTCGTTATTCCGTAAATATGCCCAAAAGTTATATAACTTTTCACTTGTTCTAATCAAAGACAAATTTGTAGCCGAAGAAATGGTTCAGGTTGTTTTTCTGAAAATATGGGAAAAGCGACATCAGATTGAAGAACATCACTCTTTTCAGTCATTTCTTTTTACCATTACTCACAATGAAGTAATCTCCTGGATCCGGAAAAATCAATCCGAACAACGAAAAGCCCAGATCTTCCATACCAACAACAGTTTGGTTACAAATGAAACTGAAATAAAGATCGAATTTCAAAATTTTGAAACCATTACCGATCAATTAATCAAGCAACTGCCCGAGAAACGACGCTTGATTTTTAACCTGAGCCGAAAAGAGGGGTTATCGAACAAGGAAATAGCCCAAAGATTAAGCCTTTCACTTAAAACTGTTGAAAATCAAATAACAGCAGCATTAAGGTTTTTACGGAAAAACTTTGAAAAAGAATCCATTTTAGGCCTTCTGTTCTCCTCACTGTTCCTGCATCCTTAATTTTTTTATCATCCCCATAGGGGGTAGGTGCTCTACGTTTCGTATTACAAATAAATACAAAACATAAACGATCAATGGATCAAAAACAGCTCATCGATTATTTAGAAGGAAAAACATCAGGAATCGATCATTGGCGTGTTCGTGAATGGTTGCATCTTCATGAAAATGAAAAGGAAGCCCGCGAAATGCTTTCCAATATTTGGAACAATGCTGAGATTAAAATCAATGATACCCCGCCCGATTTTGAAGTCATCCTGAACCAACTCCATCACCTAATTAACCTGAGCGAAACACCAAAAGCCACAGAAAGCCAAATCCATAAACTTTATCGTTATTTTTCCAAAGCAGCTGCTATATTAATTATCCCAGTAATATTGGTTGCAAGCTATTATATTATTAACGACCAAATCAAACAGAAGCAGAAACCACAAGCTTTGGAGCGTTCAATCACAACCAAACCCGGATCAAGAACGATGATTGAACTTCCCGATGGCTCGAGAGTTTGGTTGAACGATGAAACCACCTTAAAATATCCCGACCATTTCGAAAAAGGCGAGCGTCGGGTTTCTATCGATGGGGAAGCCTATTTTGAAATTACCACCAACGAAAAACAACCTTTCATCGTTGAAAATCCCATGTTGGATGTTAGGGTTACCGGCACAAAATTCAACATCAGTGCTTATTGTGAAGACAACTACTTTGAAGCCACCTTGCTCGAAGGAAAAATCCTTGCTGAAAAAGGTTCCTTCAAAAAAGAAATTGAACCCGGATATCAACTGCAGGTCGATCAACAGAAAAACAAACAGAATTATGGCAAAGTCGATCCCACAATTTCTACTGCATGGATCGACGGGCGGCTAATTTTACAAAACGAACCGCTCGGCATTGCCTTACGGAAACTAAGCAGGTGGTATAACATTGAATTCATCATTCAGTCGCCTGAATTGAATGATTTTTTTCTTACTGCCACCATACAAGATGAAAAGCCAGAACAGACCATCAAGCTGATTGCTTTTGCCTTACCTGTTCGGTATACAATAAAAACAAGCCGTGTAGGCAATGATGTAAAACGTACTTTTTACCTAATGAAGAAGTAAAGAAAAGAAAAAAAAGACCGGCTCACAGGAATCTGGACCATTCACTGTTTGCCGATCAAGTAGTTTAATATAATAAAAACCATTCAAATTTATGAGAAAAAAGTTAAACCTAATCATCCCTTGGAGTATTTCACCATGGATGAAAAAAATTCTTAGGCTCATGAGACTAACCTTAGTTTTATTGCTGATGGCCGTTATTCAAACGTTTGCCATAGATTCGTACTCGCAAAACACTTTGTTATCCTTGACCATGAAAAATTCAAGCGTGAAGGATGTTTTGCAAAAGATTGAAAATCAATCAGAATTTTATTTCTTGTACTCAAGCAAAATCATCGATGTAGATCGGAAAGTCGATGTTGAAGTCGAGAACAACCGAATTGACAAGATCCTGAACAACCTGTTTGAAGGGACCGATGTATTGTACGCGGTCGAAGGTCGTCAGATTGTGCTGACTACCTCAGAGATTTCGGGACGGAGTAGCAACATGATTCAACAACGCAAAACCGTTTCCGGGAAAATTACCTCATCAACCGGTGAGTCGATGCCTGGGGTAACTGTTGCAGTTAAGGGGACCTCGGTAGGAACCATTTCCGACATGGACGGCAATTATTCTGTCTCAGTTCCTGAAGGAGGTACCACCCTTGTATTTTCGTTTATCGGAATGGAATCCCGTTCGATCGAAATTGGGAACCAGTCGAAAATCGATGTGGTTTTAAGCTCAGTAAGCATCGGACTCGAGGAAGTAGTCGCCGTTGGTTATGGAACAAAAAAGAAAAGCGATGTAACGGGTTCAGTGGTTTCGGTTAACAATGCCGAAATTACCTCGCGCCCGGTCAACAACACCCTTGAGGCCATGCAAGGACGTGCAGCCGGTGTCGACATTACCACCAGCCTGCGCCCCGGTACCCTTGGCTCGATCAACATCCGTGGTGTACGCTCCCTAACTGCCAGTAACGAACCTTTGTACGTGATCGATGGAGTACCCATCATGACAGAAAGTCAATCGGATACCGAACGCACGAACGACGTAAAAAAATCGAGCGGCATCGAAACCCTGAACCCTCAGGATATTGAGTCGATCGACATTTTAAAGGATGCCTCGGCCACTGCTATTTATGGCTCCCGTGGAGCAAACGGGGTGGTTTTGATTACCACCAGAAGAGGCAGCGAAGGAAAACTTTCGGTGAAGTACTCGGGTGCCCTCACATCACAATCGATGGTTTGGAAAAGCCAGTTCATGAACACAGAAGAATACATTGATTTCATCCGTTGGGGGGCTTACAATAAAAATAACGCCTTAGCTCCCGGAAATCAGCCTAGTTTGGAAAACGACTCCAAGATCGAGTTGTTCACTGCCGATCCAACCGCATGGGCCAATATCCAAAAAGGCTGGTCGGGTAACACATGGGATCCTTCAAAACTAGAATCGTTCGATTGGATGGGCGAAGTCAGCCAGCCTAATTTAACCCACGAACATACAATCAGCGCCAGCGGGGGAACCAACATGATGAAAGCCTACGCTTCGATCGGCTACCTTGATAATCAAGGAACTGTGAAAGGGCAGGAATATCAGAGGTATACCCTTCGCACCAACGTCGATGTAACTCCGAAAGACTGGCTCCATGTAGGGGCATCAATTAATGCATCGTTTGAGAATCAGGATTTTGGCCAATCAAATATTGGAGGATCAATGACCGGTTTTGCCAACGACCTGATCGGTACCGCTGCAAAAATATACCCTTATGCCCTTCCTTATGATGCCACTGGCAACCTGATTGCTTTCCCTGGAGGGCAATCGAGGGTAGCCACCATCATCGACGAGTGGGAATACTCGACCAACCAACGTGAAACTACCCGCATTTTAGCTTCCGTATTTGGTGAAGTGAAAATTTTTGATGGCTTGCGTTACCGCGTGAATTTTGGTCCTGATTTACGTTCCTATCGCAATGGCATATACAACGACGGAAAATCGGTAATCCGCGGAGGATCCTCGTATGCAAGTTATGGGGGAAATAAGAATTTTTCATGGACGGTTGACAACTTGCTATACTACGACAAAACTTTCGGTATCCATACAGTTGGAGCCACTCTGCTACAAACCGCGACCCAATACAATTTTGAATCGTTTAACATGGCAGCACAAGGCATTGCCATACCCAGCATGAAATGGTATGCCATGAATACGGTTTCGGCTTTGGACAGTTGGAGTACCGGTTTAAGCGAACGGCAACTAGCCTCGTATATGGCCCGTGTGAATTACGGATTCAACAACAAGTACCTGCTTACTTTATCAGGACGCTGGGACGGTGCCTCACAGCTTGCCGAGGGGAACAAGTGGGCTTTCTTCCCAAGCGCTGCATTGGCATGGAGAATTGAACAAGAAGAATTTATCAAAAAAATCGACTGGATCAACCAATTGAAATTACGTTTAGGTTACGGTGTTACCGGGAATTCGGCTGTAAACCCTTATACTACAAAAGGAGAAATCAATCAGATTCAACAACCCTTCGGTGGTTCGATTGTAACGGGCTATGCCCCTACAAGTAGCTTGTCGAACAAAGAATTGGGATGGGAAAAAACTGCACAGTTCAACCTTGGATTCGATTTTTCATTCTTCCGCGGCCGTTTAGGCGGGGTAATCGATCTTTACACATCCCACACATCCGATCTAATCATGACAATGGCTTTGTCAACTATTTCAGGGTATAATTCGTCTTTGGCAAACGTAGGTGAAACAAAGAATCAAGGTATTGACGTAACACTCAATTCGATAAATATTCAGACCAAAAACTTCACCTGGGAAACCAAAATCAATGCAGCTTGGCAGAAAGACGAAATTGTTTCGTTGATGAATGGGGCAGAAGACATGCTCGCCAACCGTTGGTTTATTGGTCAACCCATTCAGGTTGTGTATAATTACGAACGTGTAGGCTTGTGGCAGGATACCGAAGAAGACAAGGCAGAAATGGCCAAATTCAATGCAAATGGCCATAATTTCAAACCCGGTATGGTTCGGGTAAAGGATCAAAACAAAGAACCTGATTATAAAATTACCCCAAATGACGACCAGGTCGTGTTGGGCAACTTAATGCCACGTTGGACTGTTGGCCTTGGAAACGACTTCAGGTATAAAAACTGGGATCTGTCGATCTTCATCACTGGCCGTTTGAAGTATTTACGCAATGTAAGCCAGGCACTCACAGGGATGTATGCCGACCAAAGGTCGCTCGACTACTGGACTCCCGACAATACCGAAGCTGAATACCAGAAACCTTTCCGTGATGAGGCAGGAGGGGATTCCTATGCCAACACCTATTTTAAAGATGATTCATATCTGAAAATCCGTAGCTTGTCGCTAGGGTATACTTTCCCTAAAAGCATGGTTTCAAGTTTAGGTATAAGCAACATGAAAGTATATGCTCAAGCCAGGGATTTGGGAATGCTTTGGTCGAACAATAAGTTTATGGATTCGGAATTTGGCCAGTTGTACTTCAACCGCGGTCTTGTATTCGGTGTTAACGTAGAATTTTAGACCACTATGATCTCATTGATTTATAACATTATAATATAATCAAGATATGAATAAATTTAAAATTTCAACAATAGGCATCTTCGCGGTAGCACTTACTGCATTATGCACCCTTTCATGCAGCGACGATTTTCTGAATGAAGAATTAAATACCAAACGCAATACCGACTACTTCAATACTCCTGAAGGAGTTCGGGATGCAGTAATAACTCTGTACAACTATTACAGGTTCCCGTTTAATTTTGAACAAGGTTATTCAACCACATCTTATGGTGCCGACGAGTTCACTGTTGGCGGCGATAATAGCAACCACGACTGGAATGACTATACAGCCAACCTGAGTCCTGCAGTAGTTTCCATCAATATCAACACAACCTCTACTGCGGTAATGTGGGACAACATGTACCAACACATCAATTTGGCCAACATGGTTTTGGCTAATGTCGACAAAACAATTACAGACCCGGCTTTGAATGCGCTTTACAAAGCAGAGGCTTCCTTTTCTCGTGCCTATAGTTACTTCATCCTTGTGCAACAGTATGGGGCAGTGGTACTGAAATTAAAACCTTCTGAAGGCATTGAACGTAATTTCGTTCGTGCCTCTAAAGAAGAATGTGTCAACCAAATTATTGCCGACTTCAAGGTCGCTTATACCGGGCTGCCGGTAGCAGAAGCAGAAAAAGGTCGCCTGTCCAAGGATGCCGGGGCTCATTTCCTGGCAAAAGCTTTATTGTACCGTACTTCTGAAATCAACGACGATTGGAACAGTTCATACAAGAGCAGTGACCTTACCGAGATTGTAACCCTTACCAACGAAGTGATCGGAAGGCGCACCCTTGCTCCCGATTTCCGTGAAGTGTTTGCTTTCACAGGTGCCGATGGAGCCAATGAAAAATTGTCGGAAATAATCTTTGCAGCACAGTTCTCAAATACCAATACCGCTGTTGAAGGAAATAGGATGCATCTCTATTTCCCATCACAGTACAACAACCTTACCGGGTTTACCCGCGATATTGCCGGTGGACGTGAATACCAGCGGATGAGGCCTTCCGATTATATTTACGATGTGTTCGACTTGGAAAACGACTCTCGTTTTTGGAAATCGTTCCGTACAAAGAATAATCTTAACCGTGCTGCAACAGCAGGACAGCTAAGCGGGAGCGATCCAAACAGCAACAACGAGCAAATTACCTATGCCCAAGGCGATTTAGGTTTGGTATATGTAATTAATAAAAAAGGGGATACCCGCTTTGACAAGGATAAAGCAAAAATTAAAAACCATACCGGAGTATATTTTTTCAATCCCATCACGGGAAAACCAACCCCACATACTTATGTGCGCTATTTTTCGGACGGCACCGACCATCTCCGTGCTTCTGCGGGAGTTTTCAACCGGTTCCCTTCGGTAAACAAATGGCTTGATGGTTCACGACCGAACCACAACTATGAATTAGGTGCCCGCGATGGTATCCTTGCCCGTTTATCTGAAACTTACCTGATCAAGGCTGAAGCTTTAATCCGTCAGGCAAAATTCACAGAAGCCATTGACGCCATTAATGCAGTCCGTGCCCGTGCTCAATTTAAAAACGGGGAAGATCGTGCCGACTACACCGATGGAGGCGCAGCTTACCTTTCAAACACGGCAGGGCAATCGACCTACACCGATGGCATCTTAACCAACTCTTATTGCAACAGGAATTCATACTATGAATCATTGAATATTCCGGTTAACACCAGTGCTACAGACCTTACCAACTATACTGCTTCAAATCTTCCTGCTGTAGACGAGGCGATTATAGCAAAATTAGGCTTAACTTCAGATTACGACCGTATGCTTTGCTTCTTGCTGAATGAACGCACCCGTGAATTGGTTGGAGAATTCCATCGTTGGATGGACTTAGCCAGAACCAAGACCTTGTTGTCGCGCGCAAGGGCTTTCAATCCAGAAGCTGCTCCAAACATTCAGGAAAAACATTACTTGAGGCCTCTGCCCCAAACCTTCCTCGATGGCATATACAATGCCAACGGTCAGGCTTTAACGGCTGATGAAAAAACTGCGATACAAAATCCAGGTTATTAAAAATTCAGCTGTTCATTTAGAGATGGAGGCGAAAATCGCCTCCATCTCTTTTTTTGATTTTATCACCTTTTTACTATCTTTAAGGTTGGCAAGCAGGAAGCCAAACTTGTGTATTTGTAACATGTAATTACTAACTTAAAAATTTGTACAATGACTAAATTATCTACGTTGTTTGCTGCGTTCTTCCTCCTTATTGTTTTCTCCGACTGTAAAAAGAACCCTGAAACCAAAGTACAACCCAAACTTACCGACTCCAACACCCCACTCCACTTGTTACAACCCGATTACGACACACCTTATGCCATTCCACAGATAAAAGAAATTACAGGAGTACTCGATAAGATACAAACCTATCTGGAAGAAAGCACCCCGTCTCAATTAGTCGACCGCGAAACTGGAAAAGAAGTTTCCGATTTTTCAGCCATCACGGCCAATACGGTTTTCAAAAAAGGCGATTTCCGTTTGGTAAGTTATGAATGGGGCGTTACCTATGCCGGCATGATCCATGCTACCGAGGCAACCGGCGACTCAAAATATGCCGATTACACTTATAAAAGAATGAAACTCTTATCCGATATCCGGCCTTACTATCTGAAAATTGATCAGGAACAAGAAAACACCCGAACGGCTATCCATTCAATACTTCACCCCCATGCCTTGGATGATGCCGGTGCCATGTGCGTGGCCATGATCAAAACCAAGGAAGCAGGCTCTCAGGATGACCTGAATCCCATGATCACTAATTACATCGACTACATCAGCCATAAAGAATTCCGCTTAAGCGACGGAACACTGGCCCGTAACCGTCCGATGAAAAATTCGCTCTGGCTCGATGACCTGTTTATGAGCGTTCCGGCCTTGGCCCACATGGGAAAATACAGCGGCGACAATCAATATTTCGACGATGCTGTGAAACAGGTACTTCAGTTTTCAGAACGTATGTTCAACTACGAAAAAGGCCTATACATGCACGCATGGATCCAAGACATGCAAGAACACCCACAATTTCATTGGGCGCGCGCCAATGGCTGGGCAGTGATGACCCTTGTTGAAGTGCTTGAAGTATTGCCCGATAATTATCCCGGACGCGAAAAAGTACTCGATCTGTTGCGCCGCCATGTACGTGGCCTGGCCAACCATCAATCGCCCAAAGGCTTCTGGCATCAGCTTATCGACCGCCATGATTCCTACCTCGAAACATCGGCAACAGCTATTTACACTTATGCCATTGCCCGTGCTGTAAACCGTGGCTACATCGATGCCAAAGTGTATGGTCCCATGCTTTGTTTGGCCTGGAACGCAGTCGAAAGCATGGTGAATGGTAAAGGCCAGGTTGAAGGCACTTGCGTAGGTACCGGCATGGGTTTCGATCCCGCATTTTATTATTACCGCCCGGTAAGCCCTTATGCAGCCCATGGATATGGCCCGGTTTTGTTAGCCGGAGCCGAAATGATCACCCTGATCAAAGAATCGTTTCCAAAGATGAACGACAGTGCCATTATGTTTTATCCTTATGAAATCAAAAGCGACGGGCCAATTTTCGGAATGGAATGATACCTTTGTTTTTCAGAATCTGGAAACAGCAGGAACATAAAAATTAAACCTAATATGAAACAAGCATTTACCGCTCTCTTGATCTTGTTTGCCCTGTTTGTATCGGGGCAGGAACCACGTATTTCGGTACACGATCCCGTGATGATCAGCGAAAATGGTGTTTACTATCTCTTTGCCACTGGCAGGGGCATTAGTGTTTTCTCTTCGTCCGACATGAAAACATGGAAACACGAGAAACCGGTTTTCGGCGAAGCGCCTGCCTGGGCCGTTGAAGCCATACCCTCCTTTCGTGGCCATATATGGGCCCCGGATATTTCGTTCCATAACAACCAGTTTTACCTTTATTATTCGGTTTCGGCTTTTGGAAAAAATACGTCGTGCATCGGGCTGGCTACCAATAAAACTCTCGATCCCAACAGTCCTGATTTTAAATGGATCGATCACGGAAAGGTAATCCAATCGTTCCCGGGCGTTACCAACTGGAACGCCATCGATCCAAACCTGATCTTCGACGAAAAAGGAACTCCATGGTTTTCATACGGTTCATTCTGGGACGGTCTGCAACTGGTACAACTCAATTCCGATTTAAAAACCCTTCCCGAGGGAAAAGAACCGGTAACCTTCGCTTCGCGAAAACCCGATCCCAAGATGGAAAACCCGCCCTCGATCGACAACAACCCAGTGGATGCCGGCGGCAACGCCATCGAAGCTCCCTTCATTTTTCGCAAGGGAAACTTTTACTATCTTTTTGCCTCGATCGACTATTGCTGCAAAGGGGTGAACAGCACCTATAAAATGATTATCGGAAGGTCGGAAAACGTGCAAGGTCCTTACCTCGACAAAGAAGGAAGGTCGTTGCGTACCGGTGGGGGTACAATACTGATGCAGGGTGATGAAAAGTGGCATGGCGTAGGTCATAATGCTGTAGCCAACTTCGACGGTACCGATTACCTGATTTTCCATGCCTACGATGCCTCCGACAATGGTCGCTCGAAGCTTAGAATTTTCGAGTTGGACTGGGATGAAAAGGGTTGGCCATACGCTGGGAAAGAGGTTTATTAAAAATAGTAACAAGAATTGAAACAGGATTGCAAAACCTATAACCAATGGACTGCTGATAGTTAATATCAACAATCGATTCACAATAAATTATAAAAACTCAACAATTAAGAATTTTTTTATTCCTTTTTGTCTGAAATATGCTGAATTAGGTCATTGCAGGTTTCTAAGTTTGATCGCACGAAAATGAAAAATATCCGATCAATTTAGAAACTTGAATTTATGAAGCAAATAAGCAGAGCAACCATTTCCACATTCCCCACTTTCGAGATCCGCCCATCAAAAGTCGCCGTTTCGGAGTATTTTCCTGAAAATACGATAGATCGAATAAAAACAAGATTCTTCCTGTTGGGATTAATCTGTTTGATGAGTTATCTGCAACTTGCAGCACAGAACTTTGGACCTCGCCCAAAAAGTCCGAACGACAGCCTTGTATCGTTTCAGGTGAACGACGATGGAAGTGCAACATTTCGACTTTTTGCCCCCGAGGCAAAAAAAGTAGAACTCGGCGGCGATATCAGGGCTGAAAAAATTGAACGGGCCGATAACGGTGTATGGAGACTGACGACCCATCAAAATATACCTCCAAGTGTCTATCGCTACTTTTTCAATGTTGATGGCATGAGGGTGAACGACCCCAAAAACCCGATGGTGGCCGACTTCCGGCCTATGGTCGAGATTGTTCCCAAAGGAGATACCCTTTTCTGGCAGAAAAAAGAAGTTCCTCATGGTCTGATGTCTATGGTATATTATGACTCGGATGTTACCAATTCAACCCGGCGTATGTTTGTGTGGACTCCTCCTGGCTATTTCTCCAAAAAAGAAAAGCTTCCGGTTCTTTATTTGATTCATGGGGGGGGCGACAACGATACCAACTGGCCCGGACAGGGAAAGGCAGGCTGGATTCTCGACAATTTATTCGCCGAAGGAAAGATTGAACCAATGGTCGTGGTCATGCCCGATGGGAGCATTTCGGTTGATGTTTTTGCCCGGGACTTGGCCACCAACATTGTTCCGTATATCGAAGCTAATTTCAGCGTTCATACCGATGCAGCACATCGGGCACTGGCGGGTTTGTCGATGGGCGGCCTTGAGGTTCTCGAAACCATTATCCATTACCCGGATCAATTCAGCTACGTGAATGTGATGAGTTCAGGCTGGTGGACAAACCACCCTGAAAATTATAATAAATATGAGTCGTTGATTAAAGAAGCTGCACCAAAATTAAAATCAACATTGAAGTACTTCATCTTCACCTGTGGTGGCAGTACCGATGGAGCAAGCACCAATACGCCCCCAACCCGCAACCTGTTTACTAAATACGGGGTTGAATCCGATTTTTCAGAAATGGAAGGAGGGCATACCATGTATGTTTGGAGGCACGATCTGCACCGTTTTGCACAAAAAATTTTCAGGAATTAATTCATTAACCAACTATCAGATCAATTGTAATAAAGGATAGTATGAAACGAGATATTGTCATTTTTCTGCTTTTGTCAATAGTATTTTCTACATGGGCTCAAAGCACACAACTTCCTCATTTGGAAAAAAGGGGAGATATTTCTCAATTAATTGTAAAAGGGAAACCGTTTCTTGTTCTGGGGGGCGAACTCGGTAATTCAAGTGCTTCCAGTCCTGAATATATGAAAGATATATGGCCGGCTTTTAAAGGCTCCGGCCTAAATACCCTGCTTGCTGTTGTATCGTGGGATCAGATTGAACCGGAAGAAGGAAAATTCGACTTTTCACAAATGGATGCCATGATCAAAGATGCCCGCGAAAACGATTTGAAATTGGTGATTCTTTGGTTCGGCAGTTTTAAAAACGGGGGCAGTGGCTATATTCCCGGATGGGTGGGCAGCGATTATAAGCGGTTTCCCCGTGCCCTTACCCGCGATGGCTTATCAGTGCCCTGTCTTTCTGTTTTTTATGAAAACAATTGGGAGGCCGATAAGAAGGCTTATGTTGCCATGATGAAGCATTTAAAAGAGATTGATTCGAAAGAGAACACCGTATTGTTTGTTCAGGTTGAAAATGAAATGGGGCTTTTCTTTGAACGCGATTACAGCGAAAAGGCAGAAACCTTGTTCCATTCAGAAGTTCCAAACAAGCTCATGGATCATCTTGTAACGAATAAAAAAAATCTTCTTCCTGAAACGCTTGAATTGTGGAGCCATTCAAATTTTGCCACAAATGGAACATGGGAAAATGTTTTTGGGAAAAACGTTACCGCCAGCGAATTTTTCATGGCCTGGCAATATTCGAGCTACACCAACGAAATTACAAAAGCTGGCAAAGAGGTCTACCCGATTCCTGCATTTGTTAATGTAGCCCTCCAGCATGAGGGCGACATTGTCCCGGGCGATTACCCTTCTGGAGGCCCTGTTGCTCAAGTCCATGACGTTTGGAGAGCCGGTGCTCCCGATGTTGATTTTTATTCACCAGACATTTACGACGCTGAATATAGCGACATATTGGATCGGTATTCCCGGAACCAAACAACGGTATTTGTTCCAGAATCCGGTTCATCGGCAGCGAATGCCGTTTACCTGATCGGAGAGAAAAGAGGAATTGGTTTTTCTCCTTTTGGAATCGACAGGGGCATTAAAAACCACCGCGAAAGTACCTTTTTTGGTGCCTACAGAATGATGGCCTCATTTAGCGAAATCATTACCGAACATCAGGCAAAAGGCACAATCCGTGCGGCCTGGTTAAGCGAGTTAAACCCCGAAATTACCAGAAAGGAATTCATTCTGGGAGAACACAAGGTGATCGTTAATCTTTCGCGCCCTTCAAGATTTGCAGTCCAGCCGGAAAATCAAGGCAGTGGGATATTTGGCCCAAGAGGAAGAAAGGGGTACGCCATGGTGCTGTTGATGGATAAAAACGAGTACCTGGTAATGGGGGCAAATGCCCAGGTGACTTTCGCACCGGCCAATGGGAAAGGAATCACCGCCTTTAGCAAAGTGAACGAGGGTTATTTTGAAGGGAAGCAATGGCACCCGCTTCGTTGGCTAAATGGCGATGAAACCAATGTAAGTCAGGATCTTGACAAAATGGCGATGGAAGGTCAATCGGGGTATGGTTTGTTGTTTCGAAGTGAAACACCAGGCCTTCAACGGGTTTGGCTCTACGATTTCGAATAATAGCCATTGAATGTCACCTTTTTTTTAAACCAATCAACAAAAACAATAAAATCTGTTTAAAATGAAAAAAAGAAAAAACTATTTAGAAAAGGTTTATTACTGGGTAATCGTGTTGCTGCTGATTCCCGGAATGGGGCTTGCAGCCGATCCCCCGGGCCTCCCCGATGGCTGGTCAGATGGTTTTGTTTACAACAACGGCATTCGCATCCATTATTATCATGCAGTTCCTGCACCCGGGAAACCGGTTATGGTAATGGTTCACGGCGTGACCGACAATGGTCTTTGCTGGACTACCCTAACATGGAAATTGCAACACGATTACGACATTTACATGCTCGATGCCCGCGGTCATGGTTTGTCCGATCCGTTTACAACAAACGATGATGGGGGAACCCTGATCAAGGATGTGGTCGGTTTTGTGGAAGCGATGAAATTCAACAAACCCATTCTGGTGGGGCATTCGATGGGAGCCGCCACTGTAATGCGTGTAGGCGCCGAATATCCCGATCTGGCTAAAACAATCATCATGCTCGACCCGGGCCTGCCAAGGAAGGATAAAGCAGGATTTCCCCCTCCACCCGAAAAAAGGCGCGAAGCCCCGACAAAAGTGGTTCAAAAAGAGGAAGAGAAATCCAAGCAACTATCGATTAACATGTTTGGAGATCCAGAAACCCTTGTAAAACAGAACAATTATAAATTCGAAGACCTGGTTGAAAAAGGGAAAAGGGATAATCCAAAGTGGGACATCGTGGATATCAAGTACTGGGCCTTGTCGAAAAAACAATACCACGGTGCTTATTCACAAGAAACATGGAAGGCCATGCATGGCACGATGAGAACCGAAGAAGCACTTTCAAAAATCAAGGTACCTGCAATGATCTTAAAGGCCGACACCTCGCCCGAGGGTCGTAAAGCCAACGAAAGCACCGTGGAAGGAATGCCCAATGTTAAACTCGTGCATGTTGATGGCGCGGCGCAACCGCGTTGCGC
>CAZSIK010000017.1:0-3915 GCA_964606515.1 uncultured Prolixibacteraceae bacterium | reverse complement strand
GCATAACCTCCACCACGACGAGTTGGAACGAACAGTAAAAGAAATAGATGGATTTCTCGATAAGCAATTTTAGCATACAAATCAGCAAATTTTCTCTACATACGATCTGAGCACATGATCGCGCACCCTACTAAAGCTATTATTTGACGGTGCATTCAGAAGGCTGCTCTAATAAGCAGCCTTCTATTTTTTTAAGAATCTATACTTTAGCTTGCTTCAAACAAAAGTATTCCCTGAAATTTTAAATTTTCGATATCACCCATTGCAACTAGTAAAAATAAAATTATCTTTGTTCGTAAATCAACGAACAGAAGATGAAACTGAAGGAAGCAATCACACTGAAACAGGAAAAGATGGCCCGGTACGCCAAAGCATTGGGGCATCCGGTCCGTGTGTATGTTCTGGATTTGCTTTCAAAACAAGCATGTTGTTATAGCGGCGATCTTAGCGACGAACTCCCCATAGCCAAATCGACCCTTTCACAGCACCTGAAAGAGTTGAAAGAAGCAGGATTGATCCAGGGCGAAATTGAAGCTCCAAAAATCAAGTATTGTATCAACAAGGAAAACTGGGCCGAAGCACAGCTTTTATTTAGGGAGTTTTTAAAGCTCTAAATTTTTTGCATATTATGTTCGTAGTTTTGCGAATGGCGAATTACTCCCCAGCCCCATTAAAGGGGGCAAATACCCCTAAATCCCCTAAAGGGGACTTTAGTGACTACTAACTTTGATTTTTAGAGCAATTTTTAAAACATATATAAATGAACGAAAATAACAAGAACGCACAACACCAAGTTCCCCCTTTAGGGGGTTGGGGGGTGCTTAAACCTATTATCATGGATATTAAAGTATTAGGGCCTGGTTGCCCCAAGTGCAAGGCACTCGAAAAAGCGACCAAAGATGCTGTTGCCGAAACAGGTGTTGATGCAACCGTATCGAAAGTGGAAGACATTGTTGAGATTATGAACTATGGTGTAATGACGACTCCTGCCCTTGTTATCGATGGCAAGGTCGTTGTAAAAGGCAAAGTTCCTTCACTGTCTGAAATAAAAAGTTTAATCACAAAACAACAATAAACCATGAAGAAATTTATTGCAATATTCTGTTTAATAGTACTTTTTTCAATTTCAACAGTTCATGCTCAATGCTGCAGCAGCGTTGCTAAGGCAGCTAATTGTACTGAAGAAATCGCAATGAAACAAAACACAGTAGATGCCAAAGCCGAAGTAATCTATTTTCATGCAACCCGCAGATGTGCAACTTGTCAGGCAGTTGAAACTGTAACAACTGAAACATTAAAACAGGCTTTCGGAGTAAAAGTATCTTTTCAATCGATCAACCGGGAGGAAGACAACAAAAATCCCCTCATTGAAAAATACAAAATCAGTGGACAAACCTTGTTGATTATTAAAGGCGATAAGGTTGTAAACCTTACCAACGAAGCTTTCTTAAATGCCCGTACCAACCCCGATAAGTTCAAGAAAAAACTAAAATCAACCATTGAATCTATGTAAGAATCATGGAAGTTTTACAGAATTTTCTTGAAAACTCACAATTTCCGATAGTTTCGGCGTTCTTGCTGGGACTGATGACTGCCATCAGTCCCTGCCCGTTGGCCACTAACATTACGGCAATTGGGTATATCAGTAAGGATATTGAAAGCCGAAAAAAGGTATTCTATAATGGAATAATTTACACCTTGGGCCGTGCCGTTTCCTACACTTCAATTGGATTACTCTTTTTCTTTGGTGCCGAACAATTCAAGCTCGAAGGGTTCTTTTCAACCTGGGGCGAAAAACTGCTAGGCCCAATCATGATTATTATTGGTCTTTTTATGCTTGGTGTATTCAACTGGGTAAAAATTCCCGGATTGGGTTCGTTAACAGAGAAGATGGAAACCCGCACCAACAAGGGATTTTGGGGAGTTTTGTTACTCGGTGTCGTGTTTGCATTGGCCTTCTGCCCCTATAGTGGCGTTCTCTACTTTGGAATGCTTATTCCCATGACAATTAGCAGTGCTTCAGGGCTCTATCTGCCTGTTGTGTTTGCTTTGGCTACCGGTATTCCGGTCATCATTTTTGCCTGGTTAATCGCCTTTTCCGTAGGTTCAATCGGTGGTTTCTATAATAAAATGAAGACTTTCGAACTTTGGTTCCGCAGGCTAATTGCGATAGTATTTATTGGTGTGGGCATTTACTACACAATAACTGTTCTTCTCTAATTTTTTTGAAAACGATGTTCGTGTTTTTGCGAACAATTCAACAAATACATTTAATAGGATTTAACGTGGAAACAAAAAAAGAACTAAAAATACTGGTTTGGATGGCCCTGGTTTTTGCAGTTGCTTTCTTCCTTCCAATAGAGAGCACCCGGTTCAATACAGCCATTGCGGCCACCCTCGATTTGGTAAAGTGGTATGCACGCGAGCATGTGGTACTTTGTTTATTGCCCGCATTTTTCATTGCCGGGGTCATTCAAATTTTTGTCAGCCAAGGTTCTGTTTTAAAGTACTTTGGTGCCAATGCGAAGAAGTGGCTGGCCTATACCGTTGCAGCAGTTTCAGGAACGATACTGGCGGTTTGTTCCTGTACCATTTTACCCCTGTTTTCGAGCATCCATAAACGAGGTGCCGGATTAGGCCCCGCCATCGCGTTCCTTTATTCGGGCCCAGCCATTAACATTCTGGCCATTATTCTCACCGCCCGAATTTTAGGTTTCGAAATGGGTGTAGCCCGAACCATTGGCGCTGTTACGTTTAGTGTGATCATTGGAGTGGCAATGTCGCTAATTTACAGAAAAGAAGAAAAAGTGAAAAAGGAACAACAAATGAACATTGTTCCAGAACCAGAAAAACGCCCGATGTGGCAAACTTCGTTTCATTTTTTCACCCTGGTATTGATCCTTGTTTTTGCCAACTGGGGTGCTCCTTCCGATGGCGATACCTCAAGTACCTGGTTTCTGATCTGGAGCTACAAATGGTACATCACTGGATTCTTCGGATTGTTTCTTGCTTATTCGCTCATATTTATTTTGAAAATCAAATGGCAATGGGTAGTAGGCGCTATTCTGGCAACAGGGATTTCAGCATTTTTGGCAACCACGTTTATCGAAAACCCGAAGTTAAGCCCATTGGTGCCTATGATCGTTGGAATTGCTTCGTTAAGTATCATTACCCTTCTCGATAAGAAGGATGAAGACAACAAAGAGTGGACGCTTTCAACCTGGGGCTTTGCAAAACAGATTCTTCCCTTACTGGTTGTTGGTGTTGTTACCGCAGGTTTCCTGCTGGGTTCAACCCACGACGGGCAAACCATTGCGGGTGTAATTCCAAACGAGTGGATCCAATGGCTGGTAGGAGGCAATTCAATTTTATCGAACTTATTTGCCTCCATTGTAGGTGCATTTATGTATTTTGCTACACTTACAGAGGTTCCTATTTTACAAGGACTTATCGCTTCGGGCATGGGCAAAGGGCCTGCTTTGGCTTTATTGCTGGCCGGGCCATCGCTTTCGTTGCCCAACATGCTGGTAATACGTGGGGTGATGGGAACTCAAAAAACGGTGGTTTATGTAGCATTGGTTATTGTAATGGCTACCCTTTCCGGATTGATTTACGGTTCAATGTTTTAGTATAAATAAAGTTCTTAATAAAACTGAATGAAATTGAAAAAAATTGAATATAAACCCATACCCCAATTCATCATGAAAACAAATGCTCTTGGATTTATCGGTGGTGGTCGCATCACCAAAATCATTCTTAAGGCTTTTACCAACGCCGGAACCAAAATGGATAGCGTTGTGGTTTACGATACAAATCCCGACGTTCTTGCGGCGTTGAAGGAACAGTTTCCGATCATCGAAACGGGCGAGTTGTTACATGCTGCCAGCCAACAAACAGTGTTCATTGCCCTGCACC
>CAZSIK010000016.1:20975-29184 GCA_964606515.1 uncultured Prolixibacteraceae bacterium | reverse complement strand
AGTGTTGCGCGGGTTGGCCATCGGCTCTTCTCCATTGGCCAGTTTTTCGGCATTAAGTTTTTCAAATGCAGAATAAGGCATCACAATTTCACCCCGTATTTCAAATTCGGCCGGCCAGCCATCGCCATGCAATTTTAGCGGGATGCTCCGAATGGTCTTTACATTGGCCGTTACATCGTCGCCCTGTACCCCGTCGCCACGGGTAACAGCATGTTTCAGGGAGCCGTTTTCGTAGGTCAGGCTGATGGAGACCCCGTCGAACTTCAATTCGCAAACGTATTCGGGTTCAAGATTGGTTTCTTTGCGAATACGGTTGTCGAAATCGCGCAGTTCGCCTTCGTTATAGGTATTTCCAAGCGAGAGCATGGGGTATTTGTGGATCACTTGCTGAAACTCGGAAGTAATGTCGCTACCCACCCGTTTGGTTGGTGAATTCGGATCGTCGAACTGGGGATATTGCTGCTCTAACGCCTCCAGTTCCTTCAGCTTTTGGTCAAATTCAAAATCGCTGATGGCCGGTGTTGACTTCACATAATAAAGGTAATTGTGATGGTCGAGTTCGTTGCGAAGCTCGGCTATCATTTTTTCTATTTGGTTGATATCTATATTCATAAAGCTTGAATTTTAAGAAATTGACATTAATTCTTCAGCCAATAAATTTAATCGATTATTGGGAAAAGTATTAGGTAACCTTTCATGTTCTTATTTGATTCAGGACTTTCAGGACATTAAAGTCATTTTTTATTGAGAAATGATAACCCTTTTCCCTTCGCTGTGTGTGTTGAACTCAGGGGCATACATGCACTGAAAGGTGGTTATCCCGTTCGAAAATTGCCCGGTATGTGAAGCCCGCAGTGAGTACTCGAATACATAGGTGCCTTTTGGTAAAAAAGCGATGAAGAAATTTACAGCGGCATCTTTTACCTCCTGGTAATACCCCAGGCCATCCTGCCATTTATATTCCGAGAGGGTAGAAGTGGGCTCGAAACCTGCGGCCCTGAGGTCTTTCAGGTGAACGTACTCCATATCGCGGAGGGAACGGATCTCGACCCGAACTACCACTTCATCGCCAATTTTAATGGGGAAGTCGGTAGTAATGGCATTCAATTGTTGGCCACTCTCCGATTTTTCTTTGATGTACAATTGTTTCCGGATCTCCACATCGGTTCTTGCTGTTGTAATTTTGTCCAATTGCTCGAAATATTGCCAGTAAGCAGCACCCCAGGCCACACCGCGATTGGGATTCGTGATGGTGAGCTGAGCCATTTCAGGGGTAATCTCGTTTTTGGTGAAGACCGTTTTTACGTATCCGGTGCCGGCTTCGGGTTTAAGTTCCCTGATCTCTTCGAGTGGTTTGCCACCCAGTTTAACCTGAAGCAACCGCGATTCGCCCAACAAATCGTATCCCTGGCTAAGAAGGGCATAACAGGCGGCCAGCGTGGCTTTGGTGGTTTTCCAATGGGTGGTTTGCTTGTTGCGCAACAGCCAGATCTTCATCTCCTCAACAGTGTTTGTATCTTTTGTGATTTCAGCAAAAACATTGATCAGCAAAGCCTGTGTCTCGATGGGTGACTGATGCCAGAAGTATCCCCAACGGTTATTTTTCCAGTACATTCCATCTTCTTTCGAACTAATAGCACGGTTAGCCAACGACTTGACAATCTTTTTCGCCATTGTTGCATCCCCGAAACGATGGCAAGTGAGCGCCAATAGCCCCTGGGCATATTCACTATATGAAAGCCAATATTTTTGTGCCTGTTTGAAGTAGTAATCGAAAGCAATTTTCGTTTCGCCGGTCAATACCTCATTGGGATAAAAACTGCGGGTATAGAGGTAATGAATTTGAAGCACCGATGGTTCGAGTTTTTCAAGCAGGGTTGAATTTTTTTCCTTCTGTTTCAGCAACTCTTTGTAATCTTCAACCATATGGGCATCGAGGTAGGTCATAGCTTTTGACCGCATCTCGTCCCAGCCGGTCTCCCATTTAGGGGTTATTAGATTCATCTGCTTCATCTCGCCCAATCCCTTGGCAATGTGCTGGGTAATGTAGCGGTTATCGGGCATGCCGCTGAACCATGGGAAGCCGCCGTTGGTTCCCTGCATTTTTTTCAGTTTGTTGAATGCTTCATCAAGCTCGTTGCCCATGCGGTTGAGGTCGAAAAGCAGGCCAATGCGTTGTTCTGCCTCCGATTCGTTTTTGGCGCTCAACACCCAGGGCGACTCCTCTAACAGAACTGATTTCAGTTCGCTATTCTTTTCGAGGTTGGATAGGAATGCTCCGGTATCGGCCATTTTCCAGGAATCGAACACTGCCTTGATGCGTGGCGAACTGTTGACCAAAGCCGAAGCAGTCGCGTTGGCATAGAAGCGGCTGAAAAGCTGTTCGGCACATTCGTAAGGGTATTCCATCAGGTAGGGGAGTGACTGAATGGCGTACCAGGCGGGGTTGCTTGTATACTCGACCGTGTAGGAATGTTGGGTGAGCGAAGCCGAATTGTTGGTGAGCGAAGCCGAACCATGGTTGGTGAGCGTAGTCGAACCATGGTTGGCCATTTTGCTGAATTCCACCTTTTTTGTTTCTCCCCCGCGAACCATAAAGGGCAAACTCTCGGTCACCAATTGCCGGTTGGTGAGTACGGGAATGGTTTTCTGTTCCCCGTCGGAGTGGGTAGCGGTTTTGGCCATCACTTTATAGGTTGCTGCCTGAAGCCCCTGTGGAACGATCATCTTCCAGTTGACAGCGGCGCTGCTCTGTGGGGCTATTTCAAATTGTAAAAGTGAATCACCCTGAATGAGATTTGAAGTAAGGGAGTTAAAATTAACAGCGTCGGTCCACTGCAACAGGGCTACACCGTTTAGGGTACTGTCGGTAAGGTTGGTCACTTTGGCCGATAGGTTCAACGTGTCGTTCTCTCGTAAAAACCTTGGGGCATAAGCCGATACCGAGACTAACTTCCGGGTAACCAGCTCTTTTTCGATGCTGCCGGTTTTAAAATCTTGGGTATGGGCAAAACCCATCATCCGCCAACGGGTAATGGCCTCGGGCATGGTAAACGAGATTTCCATTTTACCTTCGTTGTCGCTGTATAGGTGCGGGTAAAAGAAGGCTGTTTCGTTGAAATTGGTGCGAAGCTGAACCTGTGAGAAATCGGCGTTTTTGGTTGCTTCTTCTTCGTTATCAATTTCATCGCTAGGATCAGGAACGTCTGTCATTTTATTGTCGGCCATCGCTACTCCGGCTGCATTGCTTTGTAAGACTTTGCTAACAGAACTGACTAAAATGAATTCCTCCACTTCCTCATTGGTTTCAGCTGCTTTTCGGGCCCCCCGGATCATGATTCTTGGAGCACTTTTCCCTCGGGAATGAAAAAGATGGTTGTATCCCCCCGGATTGAAATTCAACAGGGGAAGGGTTTCGTACTCTTTGACCCAGATTTCCGGGAACTTCACCGAAGCAGGATGGAAGAGATTTTGGGATAAGCGGTTAAGCAAGTTAAGTTTCCAACGATAATCGTAATTTGAACCGGAATGGTAGAAATTCTTTGCCCAATTGTGCGGGGTAAACTGATCGAGCGAGGCATCGTAAAGGGTGGCCACCATTTCGGCGCTCAAGCCTTTGCTGGTGTGGTCGGTCAATGTGAGGCCCCATTGCTCCTTTTTTCCAGGCAGCAGTTGGTCGCGGAAGGTGGTAAAGGCGATGTTGATTTTTTTATCGGAGTGGGGAACCTCGATTTCAACCGCTTCGATGTAGCGGCGGTTGTTGGCAATCTGTATAAACCTTGCTGAAACATTACCCCTGTACCTTTCTTCGATAGGAATCAATAGTTGGTAGACTTCTTTGCCCGGTGTAATAATTTCACTTTTAAGGGTTTCTCTGTCTTTGACCAACTCATACCGGATGGGGGTTTTGGGATGAAGTCCGGTAAGCCAGATTTCGGCAGTTTTGCCTGGTTGGCAATGGGTTTTAATTGCTGTAACCCAATCTTCGGTTTGTTCTGCTTTTGAAGGCGTGTTGCCAAGTAATCTGATTATTTGGCTCCGCTTGCTTTTTTGTTTTCCATCGGGCGAAGTGGCATCCAATTCAATAAGGTAATAACCGGGTTTTGCCAGTAATAATTCGTCGGGTTTAATCTTTCCTGGGTAGGGTAGGTTTGTGGTTTGAGTAACCAGTATCTTTCCCTTTTTCCAGTTTTTTGTATTATTTTCTTCCCTGTAAGGATAGTTGGGAAACTTCTTTTTAAAACTAATTTCATCAATTATTGTGGTATCGGGAGTTTCCCAATACCGCTCCGAAAATATATTGCCGGGCGCTTCAATTTTGCATATGGACAGAACCAGCTTTGACGGAACTTCATGCCCATTCAGGTTGGTTGTTTTGATGTCAAATCCTTTAAAATCGGAACTGGGTATGATGTCGGGTAAATTGCATTCGATCAGCAGGTTGTTATTGCTGATCCTTGTTTCTGAATAGTGAGTCCGGGTTTCGCCATTGGAATCGGTAGCTTCTATCTGAACATGGTACACCATAACCCGGTTCCGGTCGTCGAGGTCGCTGGCCAGGGCTGGAAAGCGAATTAAGAAGCGGCCATCGGAATCTGCTACTGTTGTATTGCTGGCAATAACCATATCGGGTAACGCAGGCCTCCACCACCATCTGAAAGCTTGTTCCCTCCGGGTGATGTGGTACGAGATTTTGGCTGCATCGACCGGTGATCCAGACAATGTTTTTACGGTGCCGCAAACCACCACTGTATCGCCAAACGAGTACGTACGGCCAAGGGTGTCGAACAATACTTCAAAAGTAGGCCTGCGGTATTCTTCAACCCTGAAGGAGGTGTTTCCATGTTCACAATTCAGATAGTAAACTCCATTTAAACCGTTTTGGGGAAGGGTAAAGCTTCCGCTAAAGGTGCCGTATTCGTTCGAAACAAATTGCAACGAAGTAACTTCTTCAAAATTGGCGTCTTTCAGGCTTACCTCTGTGCTGAATTTGGGGACAACCGAAAACTTTTCATCCTCTTTTTCAAGTACAATGGCCTTGAATTGCACGATTTGACCCGGTCGGTAAATGGCCCGGTCGGTGTAAAAGGTAATGCTTTTGGCTTTTTGTTCTGTTTCATCACGATAGGAACGGCCAAAATACTGGTTACTGACTACCAAGGTGTCGCTGGCAACAATCACTTTTAGTAGATAATTTTTAGGGAGTCCTAATTTAAAGAAGGCCTCTCCCTTTTGATTGCATAATAAAGTGTGTTCTTTTTTGTATTCCCATTTACGGCTTTCCTGCTTGTATTCAGAAAGATACAGCTCAATGATTGCCTTATCGAGCGGTTCTCCTGTTTCGGCCTTACTGACAAGAAAAAGTTCTTCTTTTTCCATATTCTTACTAAGCAGGGCCGTGGATGAAACCTGCACCAGAACAATGCTTTGTACTGTGTTTTTCTTTTCTCCTGAATTGTGCCAGGCAGAAAGTAAATAAAAACCTTCGGGCAGGCCTTCTATGGCTATTTCGGCTTTGTGTTCCGAAAAATCGTCGATTACAGGCAGTGCTTGTTCCCATTCACGAAATGCCGTATGGGTTTTTATTGTATCGCCTAATGTATTGGCCCTGTACTGGTATTCTGCAACTTGTTTGCTGTTTATTTTGTGTATTTTTAGTTTGACTGATCCAATATTTTTCCAACTGATCAATACCCTGAAGGGCTTCTTTGGTAGTTCAACTGCCTCGGCAATAATTGAAAAATACGGTTCTTCAATTTTGTCTTTCAACTGTTGACAATAGTGGGCCGCTTTTGTTTGAGGATACAATTGTAAGGTTTTGTTGCAAAGTTGAAGTGAATTGCCCAGTTTGTTTTTCTTGTCGATAATTTGTTGGTTGAAATAGAACAGTGCCAAACGATAAGCCACTTCGGCTTTCGATTCATCAGGAAGGTCTTTTTCTAAAAGATGTTCATAAAAATGAACGGTCAACGAGTCTTTTTTTGGATGGGTGTTGTGGGAGGTGAGATAGGCAATCCTGTTCATTTCCAGTTCGGTAATAGCTCCAGCCTGGCCCTGTTCCAATCTGAACCGGGTAAGTTGCCGGAATAGCTCCATTGTTTTATAGTGAAGGGAAAGGGTATCGCAGGTTGTGAGGTTCATATTGGCAAATTGCTCGCCGGGAGAAAAAAGATCAACCTGGTTTAGGTCAAAAGAATCGGAAGGTTTTGTCAGACCCGTTTCAGGATTTCGGATGATGTCGAGTGCCCTGTGGGCCAGAAGATCGAAAAGGGTAGGGCGAAGAGAGCGCAGGGTAGAATCGCCTTCGAGCACGGTTCCCCAGTGGTCGATCGGTGAATCCTTCAGTAGTTTGGATTCGGCTAACGACAGGTCAAGTTGCTGCAACATTTCGCTGTTGAGGCGCTCCAGGTCCCAGAACCTGATGTCGTTTCCTTTAGGATTATTCAGTGTAGTCCTTTCATTAAAACGCCAGCGGTTTTGTTCGTAATAACCTTGATAAATTTCGGCAAGCAGGCTGTGAACGATTTGCTTTACCGGCGTTTCCAGGCCGGGGAGGTCGGAATTTATGCGAATAAGGATTGAAACCAGCGGCTCCTCCTCGAGGCTGGCTATATTTTGGTTGCGACCGGCAATAGAACGAACGAGCATCACGTTATTATTCTCCAGAAAAGCTTTTTGATATATAGAGTCAAAAATCGGGAGTGTTTCGCGGGGTAAGCCCTCATTCTGAAGCGAATCGATCAGTTGAAAGCGTGTTTGGTACCAATCGGCAAGGGCCAATTTTGGATTTAAACCCAGCAACAATATGAATAAAAACAAATGAAATGCATTTTTCATGGTCGATTCTTTTAGTAATAAAACGGCTAATCCAGTTAAAAACAGCATTTATTTCATGTGTTTCAAAAAGTTTGCCAGCCAAAAAAGAAAAGGAGTATGCGTGAAATAAACTCATCCTCATTTTTTATATTTGTGGTTGTTAAGCTTTTTTTACCTTTGGTAAAATTAATAAACCTTTTACGTTTGATCATCATGATGTTATTCAACCGGTTCAAAAAAACAGAAATTGTTGAACAAGAGCGTGCTCAGCTTGTGTCCGATTTTAAGGTATACAACGAGGTCGAAGGATCAGAGAAGTTGAAGGACTTCCTGTCGTTGAGGGAGAAAGTCGAATCGACTACGTTTAGGAATACCCGTCGTGAAATAGAATCGCTGAGATGGAAAACTTCGCCCGAGCATAAACTGAAAGAAGAATTCCAAAAGCTTCAGAATAATACTAAGATGAAAACCTATTTCATGGTGGTCGATTCCGACAACCTGAAACATTTCAAAAAGGTTGAAAATGGCAAACTAATCGATGAATTTGAAGAATTGAGCCGTTATGTCAAATCGGGTACGGTGCAGGAAGAGTTGAAATCCTTTAAGCAAAAAAAGAAGGATCAATCGTTTTCAGGGAAGTGGGAGGACACCGAAGCGTATAGAAAAAACAAGCGGTATAACGAAATCGTTTCAAGCACCGATTACCAGCAATATGCCAAATTTAAAACTTCAAAAGCATATAAGATTTACAAGGAGATCGACAACTCTGCTTTGTTAAGCCGATACGAAGACTTGAATAAGGAAATTAACTCGGCAAAATTCAAGGAAAGAAAAGCCTTTCTTCAGGATAAAAAACGCTATGAACAAACCGACGATTATAAAGCACTTAAAAAATTGGAGGTCTTAAGTGCCGATGAGGGGGTCAAACTTTATTTAAAATATCATGGCACCGATGCGTTCAAGTTTTTCAGGAATTGGAAGAAGAACTTTTTCGATGAATTTAATCAGGGAATAAATACCGATTGCTGGAAACTGATGAGCCCTATCGCAGAAAAAGGACCAGGCAAGGCTTTTACCCCTCCGGGGCTTTTCCATTGCAACAATGGCATGAAAAATATTGAAGTGAAAGGGGGGGTGCTTACCATTCAAACTTTAAAGGAAAAAAAGAAAGGGCTTTATTGGGATCCTGAATTTGGCTTCATTGAAAAGGAGTTTGATTATACCTCTGCCTTTTTACATTCAATGCATTGCTTTAAGCAACAATATGGGTATTTCGATGTAAAATTAAAAGTTTCAAAGGGAAAGGGGGTTAGCAGTTCAATTGTTCTTTCCGATGCCGAAGAGGAAAATTCAATCTTGATTTTTTCGACCCTCGACAATAAGGCCTATGGTG
>CAZSIK010000016.1:0-20965 GCA_964606515.1 uncultured Prolixibacteraceae bacterium | reverse complement strand
GATCATGACCGCAAAGTGGCCCAGAAATTTAACCTCAGGTATGATTTCAATGGGTATGTCATTGTTGGCGTAAAATGGACTCCCGATAAGGTAGAATGGAAGATTAACGGAAAGGTTATGGGTACTCTCGATCAGAACGTGCCCCATACCAAATTGGGATTGAGGATGGAAAGCGAAGTGATCAGGCAAACGGCCCGCTTACCCCACCGCTTCGACATCGACTGGATCAGGTGCTATTCGCGGAACTTATAAGGCCAGCCGAACAACAAATGGGGAACGTGCCCAATGCCAATGGTTTTCACGATTGGTTTTTTAATTCATGAAAGCACGTTAAACCACCAGTGCCACCTGCAGTCAAACCATCCGTTTATTTAATGCCTATATTATGAACAAAACAAGGAAGAGCAACCTAGGTCAATTTGTGTACAATAACTTGAAAATGATTCAATACAATATCAGGATCATTTTTGCCAACCGGTTTATTTATTTCCTTGGTGCAGCAGTTCTTGTATTTTTTGCTTTCACCATTGGCAACCTGCTTACTGGTGGTAATATGCAAACAGAAGATGCTTTCGGGGTGTTGACCCTCTCGGGTGCTTTGGTTCTTTTTTACCCACTTACCTTTGCCATCCAAAGCGATAAAGATGCACGGACCCTCGAAATCATCTTTGGAATACCAAATTATCGGTATCGGGTTTGGCTCTTACGTAATTTTCTGATTATTGCCATCGCTTTCGTTTTTGTTCTCATTCTTGCAGTAATTATTAACGTTTCGTTGGTTACGTTCAACCCACTTAAAATGGCCTATCAGGTAATTTTTCCCTTGATGTTCATGGGAATGTTCTCTTTTTTCCTTTCCACAGTGACCCGTTCAGGAAATGCTACCGCGGTAATTGTCATTATCATTTCGCTGTTTTTCGTGCTGTTCGGTTCAGAAATGAAACTTGGATATTGGAACGTTTTTTTTAATCCGTATAATGTGCCTTCAAATGCCAATCCGGTTGCATTCCAAATGTTGATTGTCAAAAACAAAACTTTCCTCGCGGCAGGCAGTATTGTATTTCTGCTGGGTGGGCTTCTCAAGCTGCAAGAACGTGAAAAATTTCTTGGCTAGATACTTGTAATTTATAAAAGACTTCTACATCTGAATTATTTTTAGTTCTTTTGCATTTTTATTATCTAAAAAATGACCAAAGGAAAAGTTTTATTGTGCATGAGCGGGGGGATTGACAGCTCGGTCGCAGCCTTGTTGTTAAAAGAACAAGGTTATGAGGTTCATGGCCTTACTTACCGTCCCTACGATGCCATTTCGCCAGCCTGCATGGAAAAACAAACCGGTTGCTGTAGCGTTGATGCAATTTTCGAGGCAAAGAAACTGGCCCATGATTTAGGTATTGAACATACTATACTCGACATCAGGGACGAGTTCAATAGTACAGTGATCAACGATTTTGTGGCAGAATACCTCGATGGCCGTACTCCTAATCCTTGCGTGGTTTGTAACCGCACCATCAAATGGGGCGAAGTGCTCAAGATAGCCGACAAGTTGGGCTGTCAATTCATTGCCACTGGCCATTATGCCAGAATCGGATTCCAGAATGGCCGGTATTATCTGGTTAAAGGCCTCGATGAAACTAAAGACCAAACTTATTTCTTATGGCAACTTTCTCAGGAAAGCCTGAAACGTACCTTATTCCCATTAGGAAACCTGACAAAAGATGAGGTTAGAAAAATAGCCATGGAAAGGGGTTATGAAGCAATATCGAAAAAAAGGGAAAGCCAGGAAATTTGCTTTATCCCCGATAACGATTACCGTCGCTTCATCAGGGAACGCATTCCTGATGTGGATTTGAAAATCGGTGAGGGCCATTTTGTTGATTCTTCCGGGAAAATTTTAGGAAAGCACAAGGGCTATCCTTTTTATACGATCGGTCAACGAAAAGGATTGATTATCGCTTTGGGCCATCCCATGTACGTTATCGCGATCGATGCGAAAACCAACACCGTGGTACTGGGCGAACGGGCTGAGCTGGACAGGAGGGAGCTAAGGGTTAACAAAATCAACTTGATGAAATACGAAAAAATTGAAGGGGAAAAAGAAGTTGTGGCAAAAATCAGGTATAATAACAAGGGTACCACTTGCTGGATTTCACAGCATGGCGACGAAATCAGGGTCGTGTTCGATCAGCCTGCCTGGGCTGTTACTCCAGGGCAGTCGGTCTTGTTCCTCGAAGGGGACGACGTTGTGGGTGGAGGTATTATTTGCTGAAATTTCGTATCTTTTCCCTTACAAAGTTCTGGTAGGAGATAAGCCAAAAAAGCGTTTTTTTGGATGAATTGAATCATTTTCAGTGTCTTCATCCTTATGGCGTTTGAAATGCTGTACTTAGAAAACTAAAGATGAAAAAGTGTTTTTTCCCTTTATTATTGTTTTTCTTGATCTGTGTAGTTCTGCAAAACTATGGAGAAAACCCTGTTTATTGGATTCAATACAATACGAAGAAAGATACTCCATACTTTTTACGGCATCCTGAAAATTTTTTGTCGGCCAGGGCCATCGAAAGACGAACGATAAAAAATGCAGCTCTCGACTCTACCGATCTTCCTGTAAATCCGCTTTTTGTTGACTCGCTCCAAAAAATGGGATTCCAAATCAAGTACAACAGCCGCTGGTTAAATGCTTCCATTGGACAATGGACAGCACCGGCCCCTATCGATTCGCTTGTACTTCCCTCTTTTGTTGAAGGACTTGAATTACGTAAACCAGGGACTTTATCTAAATCGGTTCACGATAAATTTGAGCAGGTCGATAGCCTGGCGATGAAGTTCTACGGGAATTCATACCCCCAGGTTTCGATGTTGAAGGGACACCTCCTTCATGAACATTCAAGAGGAAAAGGAGTGCATATTGCCATACTGGACGCCGGATTTCAAAATGCCAACGTGCATCCGGCATTCGATTCGCTTTATGCGAGAAAAGGGGTTTTGGGTACCTTTGATTTTGTGAAACCATGGAATGATGTTTATGCCGAGCATAACCACGGAACTTCGGTGCTTTCTGCTATGGCAGCCAATATTCCAGGTGAACTTTTAGGAACAGCTCCCGATGCTTCTTATTGGCTGTTGAAAACCGAAGATGCAGATAGTGAATATCCTGTCGAGGAAGATTATTGGATTATCGGTGCAGAATTTGCCGACAGTGCGGGTTGCGACTTAATTAATACTTCACTGGGTTACAGTGAATTTGACGACGCTTCGATGAACCATACCTATGAGCAATTCAACGGGAAGACACTTCGCATTTCGAAAGCAGTGAACCTGGCTGTTGCCAAAGGCATGGTGGTGGTTTGCAGTGCAGGGAACGAGGGCGAAAAACCCTGGAGGCACATTATGACCCCCTCAGAAGCCGAACAGGCACTTGCGGTAGCTGCTGTCGACGGGAAAGAAGTTATTGCCGGTTTCTCTTCCCATGGGTTTGGGCGAAATGTAGTTCCCTTAAAACCCGATGTAGCAGCAATGGGTTCGAGGGTTCGTGTGGCCAATAGCAGCGGGTCTTTTTCGTACAGCAGCGGTACTTCTTTTTCAGCCCCCCTTATTTCGGGCATGATAGCTTGTGTTCTTGCCCTGAAACCCGAATGGTCGGCTTCTGAAGTCACTCAAGTGGTGCGTTCCTACTCGAACCGCTATCCTGCACACGATAGTTTATATGGCTTCGGTATCC
Organism: uncultured Prolixibacteraceae bacterium; assembly: GCA_964606515.1. GTDB lineage: Bacteria > Bacteroidota > Bacteroidia > Bacteroidales > Prolixibacteraceae > CAZSIK01. The sequence continues at coordinate 17,244 of CAZSIK010000016.1, read as the reverse complement.
CCAACTTTGACCTTCTGTATGAAAAAACATTGAAAACCAGAACGGAAAGGTACTCGAATTCGAAGCTAAAGGCATTTCCCAATCCTTTTTCACAGACTTTTTATGTTGAAACCACCACTACTGGCGATACGGTTTATCTTTACCGAACCGACGGGAAGTTGATCGCTTCGGTTTCTTCTTCTTATTATAAGCGGGTAAATTTTCCTTCCCGGATGGTTTCTGATTTGCCAAAAGGGATTTATTTTGTGGTGGTAAAAGGTGAAACTGGGACTGAATCCATCAAATTGATTAAAAAGTAAAGTGGAAGGGAAAATAACGCTCACCGAGCTAAACCGGTTAATAAAGCAGTCGCTTCAGGATACTTTCGCCGAACCACTTTGGTTGATTGCCGAAATTGGTGAACTAAAGGTGAACCGTACCGGCCATTGTTATCTTGAATTGCTTGAAAAAGACAAGTTCACCGACGAAATCACTGCACGGGCAAGGGGCACCATCTGGAGCTGGCAGTTTAGATTCATACAGCCTTATTTCGAGAGTGTTACAGGAAACCCGCTCAGCGCTGGAATTAAAGTATTGATTGCCGCCACAATCGAGTTTCACGAAGTTTATGGTTTAAGCTTGAATATCAAGGATATTGATCCCAATTATACGCTTGGCGACATGGCCAGAAAAAGGCAGGAAGTGATCGACAGGCTTGTAAATGAAGGGATATTTGATATGAATAAAGAGCTTGACCTTCCTGATATTCCTTCAAGAATTGCCATCATTTCTTCGCCAACGGCAGCCGGTTACGAAGATTTCATGTGCCAACTCATGGAAAACAACAGGGGATATAGCTTCCATACCCATCTTTTCGAGGCCACCATGCAAGGCAACGAGGCGCCTGCTTCGCTCATGGCAGCGCTCGATGCAGTGTATCTCGAGCTACAGGCTTTCGATGTAGTGGTGATCATCAGGGGTGGAGGCTCGCAAATGGATCTGGCCTGTTTCGATCAATACGAACTGGCCATGAACGTGGCTCAATTCCCTTTGCCTGTACTTACCGGTATCGGGCACGAAAAAGACGAATCGGTTACCGATCTTGTTGCCCATACCAAATTGAAAACCCCAACCGCAGTGGCCGAATTCCTGATCGACCGGTTCGATAAGGTAGCAGAACAAATTGAAGAGGTTCAGGGGCAAACTGCGCATCTGGTACTTGCTTTTCTTGATGATCACTCAGCAAGGCTTCAATCGGCCATGAGGCTGTTCAAACCTTTGGTTGCTAATAGTTTGTCGAATACGAAACACGAATATGCTTTGTTGAAACAAAAATTCAAACCAGTTTTCCTGGGGCTAATCGATAAGAAAAAATCTCGCATTGAATGGTTGAACAAGCGGTTGGTTTTACAGTTGTCTGCACAGATCCATTCTCTTTTTAGATATTTGCACCGATACAAATCAAGAGCCAACATCGGTGCACAAGTTTGTTTGCAAAGGGAAATCAATATTAGAGAAAACCAGGAGAAGAAGTTTGTGAAGTTATTGAGACGGAATTTCAATGAACAAGTTAAGAAAATTGAATGGCTCGAGAAAAATGCCCTGCTCCTTGACCCGACCCACATATTGAAACGAGGGTTCAGTATAACCACTTTACGGGGGAAACTTATAAAAGACCCAGACGAGGTGGCTAACGGAGAAAATATTGAAACAAGATTGTATCACGGAAGCTTTCATTCGATTGTTAAAAAAGAATAGCATGAAAAACAAAGAGTTAACTTACAAAGAGGCCATAAGCGAAATTGAAGCCATCCTGGCCAGGATCGAGAACGATGAACTTGATGTTGATGAGTTATCGGAGAAGGTACAGCGGGTCAGCCAATTGCTCAAGCTATGCAAAAACAAGTTATACAAAACTCAGGAGGAAGTAGAAGGGGTGCTTCGTGAACTCGACAGCGACCTTTAATCGTTTTTTTGCTTGTTTTTCGAAGCGGCAATGTATTCGCTGGGGGTCATCCCAAATGCCTTGCTGAAACATTTGCTGAAATATTTTGGATCGGAAAACCCAACCATGTAAGCCACTTCGGCGATTTGTAATTTATCCTGAACCAAAATTTGAGCGGCTCTTTTCAACCGTTGGTTCTTTACAAATTCAACCAAAGGCATTCCGGTAAGTGCCTTTATTTTTTTTAGTACAGTAGAATGGCTCATGTTCATTTGTTTAACCATTTCGGTAACATCGAAATCGGTTTCGGATAAATTGTTCTCGATGATGGTGTTTAACTTTTCAAGGAACTGTTCATCTATTGAAGTTATGGTTATGTCCTTAGGTTTTAGTAATATTTGCTTGCTGTACTTATCCTGGAGTTGTCTTCGGGTTAGCAACAGTTGTTTTATCTGCACTTCGAGCAGTTCCATTTTAAACGGTTTGGTAATGTATAGGTCGGCCCCACTCTGATATCCTTCGTAGGTATTCTCGTCTGAAGCTTTTGCGGTAAGCAGGATAACAGGAATATGACTGGTTTCGATATCTGATTTGATGGCCTGGCACATCTCATTCCCATTTGTTTCAGGCATCATCACGTCCGACACCACCAGGTTGGGTTCCCATTCCCTTGTTTTTGCAAGTCCGGTTTTCCCATTGGTGCAGATTGCTGTGCGGTAATTGGATCCTAAAGTTTCGGCCAGGTACTTCGCCAGGTCCTGATCGTCTTCAACAATCAATATTTTTGGATAACTTCCTTTTGAAGTTGTTGTATTTTCAATTTTTTCGCCATTCTCGGGTTCGTCCCACCGGTCTTCTTCAACGGGCAATAAAGTGTCTGCAGCTGAGAGTATTGGATGAGGAGAACTGTTGTCAACATGCTTCTTTCCGGTGGGCAACAAAAGGGTTAGTATTGTTCCTTTGCCCTTGGCACTTTCTGCGAGAACTTCACCTTGATGCAATTCGATATATTCTTTTACTAACGACAATCCGATTCCCGAACCTGCTGAATCGCCCTTTTTGTTTCCCTGTCCCTGATAAAAACGGATGAAGATTTTTTCGATTTCGTTTTGAGAGATCCCCGATCCGCTATCGCTCACCTCGATAGCGAACATAGGAAGGTTTTTCTTTCTTTTTCTCAGAAGGGGCAATATTTCATCTGTATTTTTTTTGTACACCCTGAGCGCGATCTTTCCACCCTGAGCTGTAAATTTGAAGGAGTTTGAAAGTAAATTGTAAATCGAGGTTGTAATCATTTCAGCATCAATCCAGGCTTGTTCCGACGGATCAATCTCACTGATGAAACTAAGCTCGATGGATTTTTGAATGGCCCTTTGCTCAAAATAGCCTAAAATGTCTTTGGTGAACGGGACTAAGAGTACCGGGGAAAAATGGGGTTCTATGCCTCCTTTGTCGATTCTGCGTAACTGTAATAATTGATTGGTTAAGTTAAGCAGCCGGGCTACGTTTTTGGCAATGAGTTTTAACTTACCTTTTGAAAACTCATCCAGTTTCCCTTCACGGATCAATTCATCGAGGGGATTGCTGATCAAGGTTAAAGGGGTCCTGATTTCGTGTGAAATATTAGTGAAGAAGCGCATCTTGGCTTCAGTGTTTTCAACCAGGTTTTTACGTTCCAGTTGTTCGATCATCAACCTGTTTTTTTCAGAAACGGCGATCAGGGAATATCTCCTGAACAACAACAATCCTGAAATGATGATCACGATGTAGATCAGGTAAAACCACGGGCTTCTCCAATAGGGTGGGGTAACCTTGATGGTGATTTGGCGTACCGGGTCCGACCAGATTCCGTCGTTGTTTGTGGCTTTCACCTCGAACGTGTAAGTGCCTTCCCACAGGTTGGTATAGGTGGCACTACGTTCACTGCCAGTGGTATACCGCCATTCCTCGTTGAATCCCAGAAGCCGGTAAGCATATTGTACCCCTTCTGGATTGGCAAAATGAAGTGCCGAGAATTCAAGCGTAAACTCTTTATGCTTGGGTGAAAGCGTAATTTTGTCGGTGTGAGCAATTTCTTTTTTCAGAATGGTTTTTCCAAAAATTTTCTGATTTGGATACACCGTCTGGTTCATTACCCGCAAACCCGAGATCACAATGTTGGAAGGAAAAGGATTCGACGAAATTTCATTTGGATTAAAGAAGGAAATCCCTTTGTCGCCACCAAAGAACAATCGGTTATTGCTTGCTTTGAAATAGGCATTTGAATGAAATTCGTGACTTTGAACACCATCGTGCACATTAAAATTCTTAAAATAGTTTTTTTCAAGGTCGAAGGCCGATAGCCCGTTGATGGTGCTGATCCATAGTTTGCCCATACTGTCTTCCAGGATACCGTATACCACGTTCCCCGGCAATCCGTTTTCCTGCGTGTATTTAACGAACTGCACTTTCCCCTTGAGTAAGTTGTCATTAGGATCCACATCCGGGAAAATTACCTTGCATAAACCATTTCCTGTTCCAATCCAGTAGTTTCCTTTCGAATCGGCCATCATGCAATACACATCGTTGTGGGGTAGCGATAGGGAATCTGAATCGTCGGGCCGGTAATGGGTAAACTGCAAGTATCCCTGCTTGATTTTTTGTAATGGGATCACGTTCAGTCCCCCGCCTTTTGTTCCTACCCAGAGGTTTCCCCATCGATCGTCGAAAATGGATAGGACTTTATCGCTGCTCAATGAACGATTGTCGGTACCTGAAGGACTGAAGAGGTCGAAAGAATTAGTTTCTGGCCGGTAAATCCCGATCCCTTTTCCCCAGGTACCAATCCAAATGTCATTTTCACGGTCTTGTAAAAAAGAAAACACGAAGCCACCTGCAACGATCGGCTTAAATCCCCTCTGAGGGTGATAGGTAAGCACATTGTTCGATGCGGCTCCTATCCAAAGGGTGTTTGTATTGTCGTACAACAAGGAAATGATCTCGTTCGAGGTTTTACCACTGCCCATGGGGATCTGGTTGAAATGCTCGGTCCATACCAGTTTGTCGGAACTGAATTCAAGGCGGTTCAGTCCATTGAAGGCAGTGCCTACCCAGATGGTATTGCTGTTTCCCGAGATGGCTGTAACCAGGTCGTGGGTGAGGCTTAAACCTGTTGGGGTCTGGTTTTCAAGATGGTTGAACTTTTTTCGGAACAGGTCGAGGCTTACCCCCCCACGACTTTCAGTGCCGATCCACAATACCCCAGTTTGGTCAACTAAAAGGGAATTTACCATGTTGTCGCCAATACGGTCTGATTGGCTGAAGTCGCTATAATAATGTGATGCTTCTCCTTTTTGGTCAATTGTGATTAACCCTCCCCCTCGTGTGCCAACCCATAAATTACCAGTTGAATCAATGCTTAAGGTATTAATCCAATCAATATCATTTTTACTCCAGCCAGGATGATGATGATCGAAAATGCGATAATGTTGAAGTTGGTTGTTTTGAAAAGTTAACCGGGCGATCCCTTCAGAAGTGCCAACCCATAGCACTTCACTTTTCTTTACATCCCAAACCATCGTGTTTATTTTACTATAATTCAGGTTGCCCAAATCAAGTTGCCGGAATGTTTTCGCAGCGGGGCTAAATATAAAAATTCCACTTTCGGTTCCTATCAGGAATTGCTTTTCTGGAAATGGAGCAATAGCCACTACCGATAAAATGGACCGGTCGTATGGAAGCAGGTTCCCTGTTTGGCTATTATAGGTCGAAACGGTTGAAAGATTGGAGCAAGAATAACGATGAGTACCGGCTTTATCGGGGACGCATTCAAACAACCCCTCAGAAGTGCCAACATAAACAAAACCATCGCCTGCACATGAGATAGACGTTACCGTGTTGTCGAAAGTCGATAATTCAGTGATCCTGATAAAACTACCCTCGCTTGCCAGGTATTTATTCAGCCCTCCACCACGAGTGCCGATGAAAAGATCTCCTTCATGACTCAGGCTTAAGGTTATTATTTCGTTGCTGCTGATCGAGGAATGTTGTTTGGGATCGTGCCTGAAATGACGAAAAGAATAGCCATCAAACCGGTTGAGTCCATCCTTGGTTCCCATCCAGATAAATCCCTCTTTATCCTGAACGATACACAAGACCGACGATTGTGATAAACCTTGTAACGTCGAGTAAGCGTTGAAACTTAAATTGGAAAATTGCTCCGCTTCTGCCGAAAAAATAGGTTTATTTGGCATACCCAGCAATGCCAAAAAGGAGAATATAGAAGCCGCTATTTTCTGTTTGTTTCTCATATCTTCATGTTGCATTCCCAAAGGCTAATGTCAAAAAAAATAATCATTTCCTTTAGCTGTACAATATAGAAAAAAGAAGACAATAATAAATCTAAGTCATTTATACTACAAATATTGCAAAAAGAATAAAACTTTGCAACCGATTGCATTGTTTCTTGTTGTTTTTTCTATTTTTGTTTTAAAGGAAGCCAATCACTAAGAATTTTCGAGTGTAAATGTCTTGAACCTGTTATAGGAATTTCAACCTTGAATAAAAGAATGCGATCGTGAAAAACGGGATACAAAAAAAGGAGGTAACCATTTACGACCTAGCAGCCGAGATGAGAATTTCGGCTTCGACAGTTAGCCGGGCTTTAAATAACAACAAATCCATCAACCGTGAAACAATTCAAAAAGTGTTGGAATGTGCTGAGAAAATGGGGTATCGTTCGAACCGTTTTGCCTGTAATTTGCGAAGGCAACGCACCCAAACCATTGGGATCATTGTACCCCGCCTCGACAGCAGTTTTATGTCGGCCTGTTTGGCCGGTATCGAAGAAGAGGCCAACCAGGAAGGATATAATGTAATTATCAGTCAATCGTTTGAACAGGTTGAAAAAGAGATGCAAAATGCAAAAACCATGTTCAATAACCGGGTCGATGGCATCATGGTTTCTCTGGCTGCCGATACCCGCGAAATCAATCATTTCATGCCGTTCTTTGATAAAGGGATCCCGGTTGTTTTTTTCGATAGGGTTCCTAATCACGCTGAGCATGTTTCTTTTGTGATCGATAATTTCGGGGCGGCCCGGCAGCTTTGCAACCATTTAATTGGGCAAGGATGTACCTATTTGGCCCACATTACCCTCGAACAAAAAGCTTCGGTATATGTGGAACGGGAAAGGGGTTTTTTTGCAGCCATCTCTGAAAATAAAGGAGTTGAACAATTAGTACTTAGGGGAACTGATTTAAGCATCGAAACCGGTATCGAAATGGCCCACAGGTTAGTCCGCCAGAAACCTTTCCCCGATGGGGTTTTTGTAGCCAACGATCTGGCTGCCGTCGGAATGATATTGGGTTTACAAAAGTTGGGGATCAAAATACCTGAACAGATAGCTGTTGCCGGTTTTAATAACGACCCGATTTCAAGGGTGGTGAAGCCGAATCTTAGTACCATAAATTATCCAGGGAAGGAAACAGGTAGGGTTACCGCCCATCGTCTGATCGATCACCTTGAAGGTAGGGGTAACCTGGTAATGAACAGTCAGGTTGTTCTAAGTTCTAACCTGATAATAAGGGAATCGAGTAGGCGGAACTAAATAATGAATCACTATTTAAAAATATAATAATGAATAAGATACTTACTATTTTTTTTCTGGTGTTGCTCCTTGCCGTGCAGATCCATGCCGAAAATGGGTACGATTTGTGGCTGAGGTATCCCCGTATTGAAAATGAAGAAACAATTAACCTTTATAAAAAACAGTTTCACCGGATTGTAGTAGTAGGAAACTCTGAAACACATACCATTATAAATCGAGAATTAAGAATTGCACTGAAAGGATTGCTTGGTTTTGAGGGGATTATCGAGAAACAGTTAACCGCGCCTGCAGGGTTGTTGATTAGTACTCCTGAGAATTGCCCTCTGTTAAATAATCTAATAACGATAAATCAATTGAAGGATATGGGCCCTGAAGGTTATCTGATTTTTCAGGCTGAACTGGCAGGGAACAACACGTTAATTGTTACAGCCAATTCAGAATCCGGCCTATTATATGGCACATTTCATCTGTTACGCTTACTTCAAACCGATAAAAATTGTAGCACCCTGTTGATCAAGGAAAAGCCTTTAATTACACATCGTTTGCTTAACCACTGGGATAATCTCGACCGGACAGTAGAACGGGGTTATTCGGGTTTTTCAATCTGGGATTGGCATAAATTACCCGATTACATCGATCAGCGGTATATCGATTATGCCAGGGCTAATGCTTCGCTTGGGATCAATGGAGTGGTTCTTACTAATGTAAATGCCAATGCATTAATTCTCACTAAATCCTATCTTGAAAAGGTTGCAGCTTTGGCCGATGTATTCAGGCCATACAATATTAAAGTGTATTTAACAGCAAGATTCAGTGCCCCGGTTGAGATTGGTGGTTTGAAAAGCACCGATCCCACCCTGCCCGAAGTAAAGAAATGGTGGCAGGAGAAAACGGAGGAGATTTATAATCTGATCCCTGATTTTGGTGGTTTTTTGGTAAAGGCAAATTCAGAAGGACAACCTGGTCCTCAAAACTATGGTAAAGGTCATGATGATGGGGCCAACATGTTGGCCGAAGCCCTTGGTAATCGTGGGGTAGTAATGTGGCGTGCTTTTGTATACGATAATCATGTGCCCGAAGATAGGGCAAAACAGGCCTATAATGAATTTAAGCCGCTTGATGGAAAATTTCAGTCCAATGTTTTTGTTCAGGTGAAAAACGGGGCCATCGACTTTCAACCCCGCGAGCCTTTTCATCCACTTTTCGCGGCAATGCCCAACACCCCGCTCATGATGGAGTTCCAGATTACACAGGAGTATCTTGGTGGTGCTACTCATTGGGTATTTCTGGCACCAATGTATAAAGAGGTACTTGATGCCAATACCTGGGCAAAGCGATCAGGGGCGGCGGTATCAAAGGTTATCGATGGATCGCTCGATGGACATCAAATATCGGGCATGGCGGGGGTCTCGAATATCGGTAACGACATCAACTGGACTGGGCATCCTTTCGCACAGGCGAACTGGTTTGCCTTTGGTCGGTTAGCGTGGAACCACCATATTTCCTCATCTGAAATCGCCGACGAATGGTTAAGAATGACATTTACAAACGATCAAGCCTTTCTACAAACAGTAACGCCTTTAATGTTGAATTCGCATGATAATGCTGTTTCATATATGACCCCACTTGGCCTGCACCATATTATGGCCTGGGATCACCATTGGGGACCAGGGCCTTGGGTTAATAATGGCCGGCCCGATTGGACCTCGGTCTATTACCATCGAGCTGATAAGAAAGGAATTGGTTTCGACAGAACAAGTAAGGGCAGCAAAGCTACTGAACAGTATTTCCAACCTGTGGCCAAGCTGTTTGATCAGGTTTCGCTTATTCCAGAAAAGTATCTTCTTTGGTTTCACCACCTTCCCTGGGATTATCAGGTTAAATCGGGACGGATCCTTTGGGACGAACTGGTTTACCATTATTATAAAGGAGCTGAATACGTGCTTGAGATGCAAAAACAGTGGGATTCGATTAAAGACCTGATTGACCATCATCGTTTCAGTCAGGTACAACAACTTTTGGCTATTCAAGCCAAGGAAGCAGCTTGGTGGCGAGATGCATGCCTGCTTTATTTCCAACAATTCTCGGGTTTACCTATTCCCGAAGGATACGAAAAGCCATCAAAAACTCTCGATTATTTTATGAATTTAGAGTTTAAATATGTGCCGGGAATTCAGCAGAAATGATAGACACAAGATCACTAGTTGTATGTAAAATGTAATAATATAATGATGAGTTATTTAGATGAATTATTTAACCTGAAAGGCCGTGTTGCGGTTATCACAGGGGGTGGAGGTGTTTTAGCCACCGCAATTGGTGGAGGATTATCCAAAGCCGGTTTTTCTATTGTCTTTCTCGATATTAATGAGGAGGCTGCAAAAATGGCTGCTCAAACTGTCTTGGACCAAGGAGGAGATGCCATCGGATTAAAAACCAACGTGCTCGACAAACAAGCATTGGAAGAAACCTGTCGCCTGGTTTTAGAAAAGTACAACAGGATCGATCTGCTTCTGAATGCTGCAGGGGGAAACATGCCTGGCGCCACCATTTCACCCGAGGCTACTGTTTTCGATTTGGATATTGCCGACTTCGATAAAGTAAACAACCTTAATTTCAAGGGTACGGTTCTTCCCTCGCTGGTTTTTGGAAAAATTATGGCTGAACAGCATCGTGGAAATATCATCAATATTTCTTCTATGGCTGCAATTCAATCAATTACCCGTGTGGTTGGGTATTCTGCAGCTAAAGCGGCAGTATCGAATTTTACTGCCTGGATGGCAATGGAGCTGGCCATGAAATACGGCGACGGGATCAGGGTTAATGCTATTGCCCCTGGTTTTTTTATCGGGAATCAAAACCGGGCTTTGCTCACTAATCCCGATGGCAGTTACACCCGGAGAGGACAACAGGTAATTGCAAAAACACCGATGGGGCGTTTTGGTGAGGCTCCTGAATTGATTGGCGCTGTATTATTCCTTGCCAGTGATGCGGCATCGTTTGTTACCGGCATCGTTTTGCCGATCGATGGTGGTTTTAGTTCATTCAGTGGGGTTTAATAATATTTTAATTTACTATATGGGATTTTTATATTCATGGCGTTGGTTTGGTCCCAACGATCGTATAACGTTAAAGCAAATAAGGCAAGCCGGGGCAAGAGCAGTAGTTACGGCCCTACACCAAATACCCGTTGGTGAAGTATGGCCGGTTGTAGCTATTGAAGAACGAAAACTCAGCATTGAACAAGCAGGGTTAAAATGGGGTGTGGTTGAAAGCCTACCGGTAAGTGAAGACATTAAAAAGCATAGCGCTAAGTTCTTGGCACACATCGAAAACTATAAACAATCGCTTGTTAACCTGGCACAGTGCGGAATAAAGGTGGTCTGTTATAATTTTATGCCGGTGCTCGATTGGTCACGCACCAATTTATCTCTAAAGTATGCAGATGGCAGCGAATCGTTGGGATACCGTTACGCCCATTTTGCTGCCTTCGACCTTTTCATTCTTAAACGTCAAGGTGTTGAAAACGAATATCCTGATGAGATTGTACGCGAGGCCGGAGAATGGTTTTCGCAGCTTAATGAAGATCAAAAGAACGAGCTGAAGTCGGTAGTTTTGTTAGGCCTTCCGGGCTCGGGTGAGGCATACAGCATGGATCAATTTAAAGAAGCCTTGGCAAGCTATAAGGAAATCGACCGGAATAATTTAAAGGAGCATTTAAAATACTTCCTAAGAGAGGTAATCCCTGTAGCTGAACAGTTGGGAATCAGAATGGCCATTCATGCTGATGATCCTCCTTGGGGCTCCCTAGGGCTGCCAAGAGTAGTAAGTACGCTCGATGACTTGAAGGAAGTAATTGATGCGGTGAATTCTCCGGCCAATGGGATCACTTTATGCACGGGGTCTTTAGGTGCGGGCTATTTCAATAATTTGCCCGCGATGGCCAAGGCCTTAGCTCCCCGTGTGTATTTTACCCATCTCAGAAATGTTCAACGTGATGAAGGGAAAAATTTCAGGGAAGAATATTTTTTCGATGGCGATATCGATATGTTCGAGGTTGTAAAAACGCTTCTTTTGGAAATGAAAAGAAGAAAGGATGAAGAAGGCGACGAACAGCCAATCCCAGTGAGGCCCGATCACGGGCACCAAATGCTGGGCGACCTTGGACAGCAAAACTATCCGGGTTATGGTTTGTATGGACGGATGAAAACGCTGGCCGAGATTAAAGGCCTGAGCTATGGAATTGAAAAGATGCTGGCAATTTAATTGCTGGCATCCTTTACAATTACATCGTGAGCTCCCCCTTCAATAATACTGGTTGAAGAAACCAAAGTGATTTTGCCATTCTCTTTAAGGTCGTTTATCGTAGTAACCCCACAACTGCACAAGGTCGATTTGATTTTTCCCAACGTAATATCGAGATTGTCTTTTAATTTGCCTGCATAGGGCACAAAACTGTCGACACCTTCTTCAAATTTAAGGCTATCGCTACCACCCATATCGTATCGTTGCCAGTTGCGTGCCCTGTTTGATCCTTCACCCCAATATTCTTTTACATACGAACCATTGATGATCAATTTGCGTGTGGGGCTTTCGTCGAAGCGGGCAAAATAACGGCCCATCATTAAAAAGTCGGCACCCATTGCCAAAGCTAAAACCATGTGATAATCCTGAACAATTCCGCCATCAGAGCAAATGGGGACATAGATTCCCGTTTTTTGGAAGTATTCATCGCGGGCTTTGGCTACTTCAATCAAGGCAGTGGCTTGTCCCCTTCCGATTCCTTTCTGTTCGCGGGTAATGCAGATTGACCCTCCGCCAATGCCCACCTTGATGAAATCGGCCCCGGCTTCAACCAAGTATAGGAACCCTTCTTTATCGACCACATTCCCGGCACCAATTTTCACTTTATCACCAAAATGGCTCCTGATGTATTCTATGGTCTCTTTTTGCCAGACTGAAAAACCATCGGATGAATCGATGCACAAAATGTCTGCCCCTGCCTTTATCAGTTCGGGCACCCTTGTTTTGTAATCGCGGGAATTGATTCCTGCGCCAACTAACAATTTCTTATTTGTATCCGAAAGTTCCAACGGATATTCCTTATGGCTGTCGTAATCTTTTCGAAAAACGAAATATTGAAGATTCTCCAGATCGTCGATGATGGGTAGGCAGTTGAGTTTCTTTTCCCAAATTAGGTCATTGGCATCGTTCAGGCTTATTCCCAGCTTACCGGTGATCAGTTTTGAAAATGGGGTCATGAATTCGCTTACTTTTTTGTCGAGTGGGTCACGTGTGGGGCGGTAATCACGCCCGGTAACCATCCCGAGCAACTTGCCGTTTGAAGTGCCATCGTGGGTAATCCCTATGGTCGAGTAGCCAGTGTTCGCTTTTAACTCGATAACATCGGCAAGGGTGTGGTTGGGGGTAAGGTTGGCATCGCTTAGCACGAAGCCAGCTTTGAATTTTTTTACTTTTCTTACCATCTCTGCTTGTAATTCAATAGGCTGAGATCCGAAAATGAACGAGAGCCCTCCGTTTCGGGCTAAGGCGATGGCCATTTTATAATCGGAAACCGATTGCATGATGGCCGACACGAGGGGAATATTGAGTTTTAGAGCGGGAGTATCTCCTTTTTTATATTTAACCAAGGGTACCGAAAGATCAACATTGTCGGGTGTGCATTTGTAATCGGTCAAACCTGGAATTAATAGATACTCGCTGAATGTGCGTGAAATTTCGTTGGAAATGTGAGCCATGATATACCTCCGTATTGAATGAAAATAAAAATTGGACAAAGGTAAAAAAAGAAAGGATAGACTGGCATCTATCCTATTCTCTAAACTAACTAACCTAACTAAACCTAAAACTTATGAAAAAAAAACCTAGTACAAATGTACAGCTCTGCAAGATATTAAACCAATTATTTTTGTTAATTCATGTTAACAGAGCGTATTTTTTACCTAAAGTTAACAATTTTTGTGCCTCTTATTGGGCGATAAACCGGTAGACAATTTTTCCTTGTTGTTTTTGGGGAGATTGATTATCAGTGTTAAACTTGGTTTGGAGGGCTGCTGTTTTTGCGTAGCTCAGTAAAAGCTCCGAAAGCCCGGATGTAAAAACCGGATTGGCCTCAGTAACGATTCCATTTTGGTTAACTACAATGAGCACCTCAACTTTTCCTTCCTTGTGGGCAAGGTAAACAGGTTTGGGCATCCTTATGTGATAGCGGTTTTCCAAAAAATATTCGATGTTGCTGTCGCCAGTGTACAGTTTCTTTTTTAATGAATCTGGATCCAACCCTTCGGAGGTTTCAACCGGCATCTTCAAATCGTTTATCGTTGGAATTTCTTTTCCCAGCTGGTCCCTGACTTCTTTGGTCAATTGCCTGGCTTTTTCCATTTCTTGTTGAAGTTCCCTGTTTGCCTGTTCATTTTTCTCCGATGCCAGCCGGTTCGATGCAATATTGGTCTGGCTAGGCTTGGTTTCTATACCCGATTCTTCATCCAAATTGTTGTTTATTGGTTCAGCTTGGGGCGGTATTTCCTCGGGAAAATCGATAATAATTTCAGTTTCACGAAAATTTTTTTTTACCCTAAATTGACTGATGTTCAGAAAAGCAAAGGCTATAATGTGAAATAACAGCGTGAATATCACGCCGTTGATGTTGCTTTTGTATAATTGTTTTAAATTTGCCATTGCTGGCAGTAAAGATAGGAAAAAGGCTGTAGTGAAGAATGGATTAAAGGGAAAACAAAAAAGCTTTCAACTTCTCTTTTGAAGTGAAAGCTTTAGATGCAGGGCATCTTTTTCAACTTGGGAAAGTTGCGCGGTAGCATGCCTTTCGGTATGGCCTTGATCCTCGTGGTTTAAAGAAAACCATCGGATTAAATGCAACTCTTCCATCTTTTCATAGAACTCTTTTCTTCCCATAAACATGATTTTTATGATCGGGACAAAAGTAGTAAAAATATAACGTTGAGAAGTTTCATAATTGTTAAGGCTTTATTATTAATGTATTTAATCGGCTTTAAGAAAATAAGGATGTTTATCTAAAAAAAATATCATTTCTTTTATAATGTTGATTGAAAATGTTTTAATTTAGGGAATTTTAAGTTGAACGGTATTGTTGCAAAAGTGCAGTATAAATTTTAAATTGTGTGTGGTTAAGCAACATCTCATAGCAGAAAAAAAATGGGCAGGCAATTAACGTATATTTTTATTGTATTCTTCTGGTATTCATGCAGTACATCGCGCCTTCCGGATGAACTTGCTCCAATTCCTGAAGATATTCCTTCCAGTTTTCAACTAACCCCGGACAAATATTCCGTGGTTGGCGATGTACAACCTTTTAATACTGAAATCAGGGTTGACACGCTGGAGGAAGGTTTATTCTTACTTCATCTAAACTTGTATACTGATTTTCCTTCAGGTCTGCCTAAGTTTAAATTTGAATTGAAGTACCCCGTACCTACTATCGATGTTTTGTGGAGTTCACGCACCTGGAGCAGCAGTTCATTTATAAATATTCCAAATTATGCCCGTTTGCAGTCCGACGATAATATCATTTCGGCAAGCACGAAAAACAGCAACAACCGCATTACTTTGGCTTCAACCGATCCCTATAAGGGTAGATATACCGGTATCGATATCGGAATGCAAAAAGATTCCCTGGTTTTTATTTTTAACTTTTTTAACCGAACCCAACCTGATGCTGAATTTCTTGAGTACAATACTCAAATATTAATCGATGTCAGGGATCTTCAATTTTCAAAATCGATAAGGAATGCTTCTCAATGGCTTATCGATCAGAGTGGCCCCAAAACAGTTACTAAGGTCGATCCTTCCCTTCAGCCTGTATATTCTTTATGGTACCCTATGCATAAGAACATTCCGCTCGAGAATGTCACGCATTATTTTGATTCAATTGCCAATATGGGGTTCCGTTCCGTTCTTTTCGACGATGCCTGGCAAAATGTAGTGCGTTTCGATGTCGATACTTCTGGGTATTGGGATCCATCAGAAACCACCATTGTGAAAGAATTCATGGAAAAAGCCCGTGAAAAGAAGTTTAAGGTGGCTCTCTGGTACTCGCAACCCTTTGTCGGGGCACACCGATATGTGTTCAAAAAGTTTGACGGAAGATATTTGCAATACCGTACGTCTAGCCAGCCAATTCTCGATATTCGATATCCTGAAGTACGAGATTATTTGTCAGCGTTATATAACGATGTGGTTACTGAATGGAAGGTGGATGGCATTTGGTTCGATTTTTTGAACGGATATTATCCCGATGAGCACATCATTGCTACGCCGGATAATGGGCGCGATTTTATCTCGGTAAGGAAGGCACTCGATTCCTTGAGACAACAGATGGAGTTGGATCTTCTGGTCGACAATCCCAACATATCGATCAACCAAAGCTATCCGGTTGTTGGGCCATTGATTTCGTCTAATACCAAATCGGTAAGTGGTTTTTTGGGTACTTCGGCGCTTGGCCAGGTACGAGAAAAAATGGTCAACAATCGTTTAATGTATGGCGAATATAGTCCGTTCATCGAGGTTATGGGAATCCACCCTCGTGATCCTGCCTTTGAAGTTGCCCGTAAGTTTCATTCCATAATTTTTGCCGTGCCCTACGTTTCTTATTTTTCATACACCTTGCCTGAAGAAGTACGGGTTACTTTGAACTTTTGGATTAAATATTGGCGGGCCAATCTTAAATACCTCACTGAAGGCGATTTTGAAGCATACTATCCCGTAGCCAGGTACCCTGTATTAAAAAGTGGAAACGAAGAAAAACAGATTATCGTTTTTTATGAGCGTTCTGCCCCAATCAATCTGGGTACCTTTAACTTTGAAATGGCCGACATCATTAATTCCAGCAGCTTTCCCGTGGTTTCACTAAAAGGTTATCCCGAAGGAAGGATCGATTTTCTTACATTTAATCATAAGGGTGATTTCATAAAAAAAGGAGAACTCAAATTTCGAAAAGATGTGGCTGATCTTGAAGTACCTCCCGGAGGATATTCCCGTCTGATCGTGAAAAAATTCTAATTCTGCTTGTACGATGAGCTTCGTTCCTGCTTTATTTGTCAGGTTGTTTCTGTGTTGCATCCTATTGTCGGCACTATTCCCCGGGAATGGAATAGCCAGCGGACAAATCTTAAACAAAAAATCGAAAAAACTTTATGAAAAGTCACTCGCAGAATACCGTCAGGGCAATTTTTCAGCTTCTGAAAGGTGGATCCTTCAATCGTTACGGCAGGATTCAAGCTCTGTTGAAGCTTTTCTTTTGCTTTCCGACATCAGCTTCGAATTGAAAAATACCAATCAGGCCATTTATGCCTTGAATAAGGTCATTAATCTTGGTGAAGAGCGCTATCCCCTTGCGTATAAGCTTTTAGCCGATGCCTGTTTCTTTTCAGCCCAATACGATTCCTCATTGACCTTTTATCAAAAATATCAAACATTCAGGGTTAATTCCGATCAGCCCGATTTGCTTCAGCTGCCAAAAGGAATATCAGGCATACCCAAATTACGTTGTTGAATGAACCTGTTAACACTCAGGCAAATGAGTATTGGCCTTCATTGTTGCCCAACGATTCGCTTTTGTTTTTTACCCGCTTGATGGTCAATTCTTCAGGAGCTGCTTACGAACGGATTTTATCTGTTTCACGCACTGGTGGAGGCTGGGGTAATCCGCATGAAATGGTAATCTCGGGGGGTGAATGGA
>CAZSIK010000015.1:27319-29429 GCA_964606515.1 uncultured Prolixibacteraceae bacterium | reverse complement strand
GTATCTAAAACGCTCATTTCCAAATGTACAGTGTCCACACAAACGCGTTTTTGCATAACCGGCAAAAATCAAGAATTGATTACCAATATATTATAAATCATGAATAAAAAAACAGCCTGAAAAAGTTGCTATTTAGCTCAATTTTTACATTTCAGAGGGGGGAAGGCTGCAATGTGGGTTAATAAAAAAAGAAGACCATCTAAGAAGCATGAAAAATTGAACCAACTTTTCTTCATGAATTGAATCTCTTCATAAGGCAAATTTTGTATTCTTTTATTTAGCTGAACTACTTCCTTGAAAAAAGTAAAAAAATTGTATATTTTTTTTTACTTCGTGTATATTTTTTTTATCTTTGCGTCGATTTTTATTTACATTAAGTCGTATTTTTTTAACACAAGGAGGTTGTCATGGACCAAAAAGAAAGACAAATAATAGTGACCCTGATTTCGTCAGTGCTCGTCATTGGCCTGTATATTTTTTACGTGTATCAAAAACAAGTGGCTGGAAATTTAGAAATCCTAAATGATTTCAAGTTTTGGGGCAAGTCGTTTTTATGGCTAATCCCGGTTTCAATCGTGGCACTAATTTTCATCCATATTATTTATGCCATCATTAACCGGATAGTAACCAAGGAAGACATCCCCACGGTGGATGACGAGCGCGACAGGATGATCGAACTTAAATCCATCCGGGTTTCACACTGGATTTTTACAACCGGTTTTATTTGTGCGATGGGTGTACTGGCTTTTGGAGCAAAGCCTGCCATCATGTTCATCATCTTGTTTTCATCAGGGTTTGGAGCCAGTATTATTTCCGAACTGATAAAACTCTATTACTACAGAAGGGGGATCTGATATGAGCAAATGTTTAATTAACAACAACATACGCAAATTGCGCTTTATGGCCAATGAGATGACGCAACAGGAACTGGCCGACCGTACCGGGGTGACCCGCCAAACCATCGTGGCCATCGAAAACGGGAAGTATTCACCTACCCTCGAACTGGCATTTCGCATATCGCATGTATTTGGCTTGCCACTTAACGAAGTGTTCTCGTACCAAAATGACGAAGACCCCATTTTAACAAAAACAAATCCACCAAAATGTAAATAATACAATCAATATAATAGCCATGAAAACAGAAACTACATCAACAAAACTAAATCCCCGACAAGTATTCTGGAAATGCGGAGCTTGCTCCAATGCCATGTTCCACCTATTGAACCATGAGTTTGGAAACCGTAAACCAACAGAAGAAAAGGCATCCGACCTGCTGGCCGGGGGCATTGTCCAAAAAGGGCATCAGTGCGGAATGCTTTGGGGTGGCTCGCTGGCCATTGGCACCGAGGCATTCCGGTAATACGAAGATAAAAACCGGGCAAGGGCTGCATCGATTCATGCCTCAAGTTTATTGGTCGACTCTTTCTGTAATAGAACCAAGACGGTGAATTGCAGGGACATTTCGAAAGTCAATTGGGAAAACAAATTCCAAATGGTTCTTTTTACCGTGAAAACTTTTGCCCAAGGCTTTGTGTTCAGCCCTTGTTTCAACCTTATCGTAAAATGGACTTCCGAAGCGGCCCAGGCAGCAAAAACCGGTTTAACGGAAACCATCAATTTTACTTCACCATGCATTAGTTGTGCAAGCGAAGTGGTAAAGAAAATGGGGGGTTCCGAGGAAGAATCGCTTATGGTTGCCGGATTTGCCGGAGGAATAGGCTTAAGCGGAAATGCCTGTGGAGCCTTGTCGGCCGCTATATGGTACAAAATGTTGGTTTGGGGCAGAAACAATCAGGATAAATCACAAACCATGTTCAACAATCCCGATGCAAAAAAAATATTAAGGGCATTTTACTTACAGACCGATTCTGAAATGGTGTGCAGAAATATTTGTAATCGAAAGTTCAGTACCATCGACGAACATACCGAATATATCAGGAATGGGGGTTGTAAAAGCATCATTGAGACCTTATCGAAAGCATAAACAAGTAAAAGATATTCAAATTTTTCAGAACTCAACCTCAACCCCCAGTTCCTTTAATTCTTCAACCTGGTTTCGGATTACAGGGTTTCCTGCAAGGTTTACCCATTCCAGTTTTCCCAATTCGAA
>CAZSIK010000015.1:2649-27309 GCA_964606515.1 uncultured Prolixibacteraceae bacterium | reverse complement strand
GCCCCGAGACTACCAAGTGACGCCTTTCTGGACCAACATCTTCCATCACATTGAAAGCAATCGGATGTTCTATATCGAAAGGGGCAAAATAAATCACATCTTTTATTCTGCTTTCTGGAATATAATCAAGCAAAAGGTCAGCGGTCTTGCCGTGCGGATCTAGGAAAGCCATACCATTGCCGTTTTGAATATCTTGGATCGCTAAATTTTCGAGCATAACTGATTTACCCATTCCAGTTTTCCCAATTCGAACAAAGGGCTGATGTCGGTAATTTTGTTATCCGACAAATCGAGCTGTCTCAAGTTGGTGAGATTTGAAAGAACATCAATGCTTTCAATTTGATTTCCCGAAAGGTTAAGTTCTTCGATCAAGGATAGCCCCCACAATTCACCCGGATCTGAAATTTTGTTGCCTGATAAGTCGACTACTACAACATGTTTGCACCTATCGATGCCATCAAGGTTATCGATGGCCGATTCGGAAAGCTCAACCTCATCCACATCATCGAAATAGTAAAAGGGGATTTCGGTTTTGGTGTTCCCATAAATCCTGATTCGGAAAGCGTCGTAAAAAGAATAGCACTTTGCTCGTCCTGATTTTTCACGTCGGTGTTTTCGTTCAGGTTCATCCTCAACAATATTGAAACTCTCGGCCTTGCTTTCCCAATCCCAGGCATAGATGGGAGAATAATCAATATCTTCGTAGCTGTTGATGAGTTCGGCAATTTCGTCTACCCGCATTAATTTCAAAATGTGGGAATAGTTCAGTAAACCATCGAAATCGCCCTGTAACGTTAATTCCTTGATGGCATTACGGTGCAAGTCACCTTTGTCGGGGTGGTACAACATCATCAGTTTTGAAAATCCTTTACCGGCTTCATCGATTTCGATCGAAACAAAATCGCCGATCAGTTCCGAAATTTTATTCAGTGAACTGTATTGCTGCTCTTTATAAAGACCCAGAAGCGTTAGTGTTATTCTATTTAGGTTTTGATCGGAATACGCCTCCAACAGTTTAATATTCAAATCCTCGATGGTCATGTATTCAATAATTACTGTTTTTAGTTACATTTCGCCTAAAAAATAGAGTGATGTCATCATCTGATGATTGCATAAACTAGTTCATCCAAAAACTCTCCGTTCTTATACACTTTCTTTTCGTGACGCGCTTCAAGACTGAAACCGGCTTTTTCGAGTACCCGGTGCGAAGCAGGGTTATTGGAGAAAGGTACAGCATAGATCCTGTTAATTGCAAAGGTTTCAAAAGCCTCTTTAACCATCATCGGAATGGCCCGGCTTATGATGCCCTGCCTCCAGAAAGGTTCGGCCAACCAGTAACCCAACTCGGCATTTTTGCAATACATATCGGGTTGAAGCAGAATCCCAATTCCTCCCGATGCTTCGCCGTTGATGTCGATGGTGCGGTACAACTTGTTATTGCCCGTATTAGCATACTCGATGAATGCCTTTGCTTTTTCGGGTGTGAACAAGTTGGAAAAACCATCGGACATAAAACGGGTGATGTTCGGGTGGTTCCCGTGCTTAATCAACCCATCCACATCGTCAATCATCCAGGGCCTTAATTTAAATTCCATATTCATATTGTTTCACTTCAATAACCGAAATTGAACATCTTGCTTTTCAACCCCGATATCGAAAAATTTTTTTGAATTGTTTATTTTAGCACTGCAATTCTTTTCCATTTTCCGCCTGTAAACCGAAGCACCAGAACCAAACTGAATACAAGGAAAAACAAGACCAACATAAACCAACTTCCAGCTACTGAAAATTTGAATACATTGAGGCATAAATAAAGAATCGGCACGAAAAGCCAATGTGTAATTACAGAGACAATCATGGTAAAATAAGTGTCGCCGGCGCCGCGCAGGGCTCCAATAATGGCCACTGTCACAGCTTCGACCAGCACGTAGAGGGCTGCAATCCGGATCATGTTTTCGGCAATAGGAATGGCCTGAATGAAGGTTTCGCTCATTGTATCAGGACGGAAAACCATTACAAGGGCTTTGGGAATAAGGAGGAACAAACCCAAAATGATCACCGAATAAACAAGCCCGGTTTTGATACCCGAATAAGCGGCCCGTTGTGCGGTATTAGGCAGGCCCGCCCCCATATACCGTCCTACCAGACTGGTTACACTGGCTTCGATACCCAAAAGGGGAATGAACGAAACCATGTCCCAATTGAACATGATGGTGGTAGCTGTAGAAGCCACATCGCCCTGAGACTGAAACAAGGCCACCATTAAAAAGAAGGCGATAAAATTTAACAAGAATTCAAAACCTGCTGGAGAACCATAATACAGTAATTTTTTCATGATGGGCTTCGAAAACTTAAACGATAGGCCAACATGAAATTCAAGAAAGTTCTTCTTCTCCAGATAGGAAAAAAACAGGATTAGGGTTGCAACCACCGATCCCACAATGGTAGCCAAAGCAGCCCCTTTAATCCCCATTGGTTCAAATCCCATCTTTCCAAATATCAAGAAGTAATCGAGTACAACATTACAAAGCATGCCCGCGACAGTGGCCCCCATTACAATTTTGGTACGGCCAATGGCAACAAAGTAACAGCTCATGGTGTGCCTAAGAAGGGAAAAAACACTACCCCAGGCCAAAATAGAAACATACTCTGCCTGAAACCCAATTTGCGATTCAGGGGTTTTTAGGACACCAAAAAGCTCCACCACAAAAGGTTTAAGCAACAATATAACTGGCCATGCGAGCAAAGCGATTAAGAGAGCCTGAAACGTTGTTTTCGATGAATGGTGCTTTTCACCCGCTCCAAGATATTGGGCAGCTAAAGCAGTAGTATATCCGATGAGGCCCACAAAGAAGAAAGTAAGCATTTGAAGGGTAATCCCTCCGGCAAGCGAAGCGTTCATCTGTTCGGAACCCACCCTGGCTAAAAACAAGCGGTCGGTAAACGTCATCACTCCGTCGCAAGCAGTTGAAACAATCATAGGCAAGGCCAGGATTAATAACTCCTTTTGCCCACCTGGTTCGTGAAATCCTGAATAGACTTTTGAAAGTAACTTACGAATCATTTGTGTTTGGTTTATATAAACACCTAATCTTAATTGAGCTTTCCTTGGACAAATAACTCAATCATTTCTCCTGAAATGCTTAGCCTTGGCGGATGATTAGGCAAGCTATCGCGTGTAAACCAGGCGGCTTCGGCTATTTCGTTGTGGTCGACGCAAATAGCTTGGTTCTCGTTGGCTTCGGCTATAAACCCAACCATTAACGAACCGGAGAGTGGCCAGGGATGACTTTTATAATAGCGAATATTCCACACATCAAGCCCCACTTCTTCCTTTACTTCACGGATTACGCATTCTTCAAGGCTTTCTCCTATATCGGCATAACCAGCAACAAGCGAGTACCATGCTGAAGGAAAGTTTGAATTGCGCGCCAATAATAATTTATCGTTGCTGATAATGGCCACAATAATTGCTGGTGAAATTTTTGGATAAACAATCTGCTTACATGAAGTGCAAACCATGGCACGTTCGTCGGATTTATGAGTATTGAGCGAACCACATTTTCCACAAAACCGGTTTTGTTCATACCAATTTTTCAAATGGTACCCTGCAATGCTTGCCCAGGCCAACTCTTGCCGTTCCTGTGTGCGGAAGAATGAGATGTCCTTGTATTGACAACCGGGAACCTGCTCTTCCAATTCACCGGTGTAAAGAAAACAGGGTGTTTCATCGAGTACAAACAGGAAAACTATTTCTTTCTCATCCAAAGATTCTGGGAAATCGTTTCTTCGGGTTAATTCATATTCTTCGTTTTCAACTTTCCACAACAGGGTATTTCCCCTATAATAAAGCAAATAAGCATCCTGGCTCGGGCATTGATGGGCAATGTAGCTGTTATTGAAACGGTGTGGGGCTATATCGTTAATCATATTAAGAATGTAAAAGGTAAATATCAAAGTCCCATAAACTATTTAGCATGGCGAAAATAGATAGAAATTTGAAGCGAAAAATGATAACAGATTTGTTTTTAATGGTTTTCCAAATAAAATAAACATAAAATAATATGTAAGGTACATGCTTCTCCTTCTTGTCTAACCATAGGAATTTTCACCATCGAAATCCAATTCCATGTTAACTCATTATATATTTGCAAAAAAAAGGCAAAATGGAAATTTTGATTATTACCATACTCTTTTTAGTCAATGGAATATTTGCCATGTATGAAATTGCATTGGTATCGGCACGCAAGTCCTTGCTCGAAGAAAAAGCAAAATCAGGAAATGCAGGGGCAAAAGTGGCTTTACAACTTTTGGCCGAACCTGAAAAAATCCTTTCAGCGATACAAGTAGGCATTACCCTGGTAGGCATTGTCTCGGGTGCTTACGGGGGAATGGCATTTACCGAGGATGTAGCTCCCCATATAGCCAAAATTGATTTCTTAGCCCCTTATGCAGAAAGCTTAGCCATGGTATTGGTAGTGGGCCTCATAACCTATTTTTCTTTGATCATAGGCGAACTTGTGCCCAAAACAATTGCGCTCAACAACCCGGAAACCATTTCGATTTCCCTGTCGCCCGCGATGAAATTTCTTGGAGCCCTAACTTATCCGGTAGTTTGGTTTCTAAGCCTCTCCACAAAAATGGTCATTCGGATCTTTGGAATCCGGCCAAGGAGTGAGTCGCCTGTTACCGAAGAAGAATTGCGACTTTTATTGAAACAAGGGTCTGAAATTGGTGTTATCGAAAAAGAAGAATCGACCATAATTAACGAAGTAATCCGCTTCGGAGAAAAGGATGCAGGATCAATTATGGTACACCGCCTCGATGTTCAATGGATCGACAGTAACAGCACTCCTGAAGAAATCATTAGCTTAACTCAATCGGCACCCCATTCCCGTTTGCTCGTTTGCAATAAAAGCTTTGATGAAATAATGGGAGTAGTTTCGGTGAAAGATATTTTATTACAGTATATCAACACCCATGAAATCCATTTCGACGAACTCATCCATCCCCCCTTGTACATCCCCGAGCAACTTTCGGCCATAAAAGTTCTTGAATTGTTCAGGGAAACAAGAAATCATTTTGGCGTGGTGGTCAACGAATATGGCTCAATGGAAGGCATTATTACCCTGCACGATGTTACAGAAAACATCATGGGCGACCTGCCCAATATCGACGACAACGAGGAGCCCGAAGTGTTCACACGTGAAGACGGTTCAATCCTCATCGATGGCTCGTTGAGCATAGAGGATGTTGAAGACCTTCTCGATCTGAACTCACTTCTTGATCCCGAGGATGAAGATCCCAATGTCAACACTATTGCAGGACTCGCGATGTATAAGCTTGGGCGCGTCCCTCATTCCGGAGATTTCTTCTATATCCGTGGATATAAATTTGAAATCATGGACATGGATGGCTTAAGAGTAGATAAACTATTGATTTACAAAGTATAAATTCATTTTTCATTCTTGTAATGTTTGATCATTTTAGCGAATGAGCGTTCATACTGCCGCTTTTCGTGTACCGATGCTGTATAGTGCACTGCCTCTTTCCTAAGTTTGATATAGTTGTCGTAAACAGCCCTATCGATCAAACCTTCTTCCAGTGCTTTAATTACGGCACAGCCCCTCTCGTTGATATGCTTACAATCGCTGTAACGGCATTGTCCTTCAAATCGGCCAAGATCCATCACTTCCGACAAAGAATCACCATCATCGTTTGTCACACCAAAAAGCTTTACTCCAGGGGTATCGATCAGTACCACGGAGCCGTCAATTAAAACCATTTCCCTTCGGGTTGTGGTGTGCCTGCCTTTTCCCGTTGCACCGCTGATTTCTGAAGTATTCAACCGTTCAATACCGCAAATCGCATTAATGAGCGTGCTCTTCCCAGCACCCGACATCCCGACAAAAACCACCGTTTCGCCCGGCATAACCGACGCCTTAAGCTTTTCAATACTTTCAGGTTGAAGAATGCTGGTGTAGAAAACAGGGATTCTACCTAAAATGTGTTTGAGCTCATTTTCAAGCAAGCTCTGATCGTACCCCAAATCGGTTTTGGTAAGCACCAGCACGGGCTGAATTTTTTCGTCAGCAACCTGCACCATGAACCGTTCAATGCGCCTCACATTAAAATACTTATCGAGACTTTGCACCATGAATGCCTTGTCAACGTGAGAAGCTATGTCCTGTTTTTCGGAAACCTTGCCGCTTTTCAACCGGTACAGGGTTTTTATCCTGGGCAACACATCAAGAATAATTCCTTTGACAGTTTCGGTACATTGAAAAATAACCCAGTCGCCTGTGCATGGGTAATCTGTTGTTTTTCTGCTGAACATCAAATTTCCCGAAAGTTCGCAGGTGAAGTTCCCCAATTCTGAAACCACCTCATAGCAGGTTTTGTTCGTTACCGTTACCCGGCCATGCTCGAGTTGACTGAAACCCGAGTTTAGTTTTTGCCGGGACAAGTTTTCGTTCCAGCCATATACTACTAAGTTGTTCATTTCCTATCATGGTTAATTGAAGACAACAGAAGACGATTGTCTTCCATTGCCTTCTATTCAATCGTTTTCTATTGCCTTCTAAATCTTCTTACCGATATAGAACACATAACCATAGTATTCCTTATACTTAGCATACAGTTGCGCCTCTCGCCGTTCGTTGGCCACAAGTCCTTCGGCCATTTTGTTTCCTGCATGTTTCTTCAGGAAAACTTCTTGTGCCTCAACCTGGAGAGCATAAAAATGATCGGTCCAACAATTCTCGGGCAGAATGAATGAAGCTACCGGAACATAACCTGCATTTTGCATCACAGCTACCTTGTTCGGTATGGTTTCAATTTCGGGATAGGCCTCTTTCCAAAACGCATCGATCTCTTCGGGTCGTTCGTTGGTAAACCACGAGGCTTCAGAAACGGCCACATAGCCTCCTGTTTTCAGAAATTGTCGCCATTCGTTCAAGCCACGCTCAAAACCAATGTTGTAAATGGCCCCTTCGGACCAAATCAGGTCAAATTCTTCGGGCTGAAAAGGAAGCTTGTCCATTGAACCCACCACCCCTTTCACCCGGTTTTGCAAGTTTCGTGCAGCTGCATTTGCGTTAAACAGGTCGATAAAGGAGGGAAACAGGTCGAGTCCGATGATTTCGCCTGGGGCATGTTGTGCCAGAACCATGGTTTGTCCGCCCGAACCACAGCCCAAATCAGCAATTTTTGATGTGGAGCTTAGGCCATCTATAAAACTCAGGGCTTTAACTGTAACCTCAGGGCTACCTGGCCCCTGCCTTTCGATCAATGAAAAATATTCACAAATTAGGTTGAAATCGAATTCGTGTATGGATGAATTTTCGTTACTCATGATGTTTAAACTGTTTGTGCCGAAACCAAGGCAATACTTCTTAAGCCTGGCCTCGACAATGTTACTATTTTAAAATAAAAAACACCTTGACAAGAAATTGCCAGGGCTTACTTAAGGGATAACCAATCGCCGCGGGGCTAAAGGTTATTTACTTCACCGAATCCGAACTACGTTTAAACATCCATTGGTTTTAGAAGCGCAAATGTATGTATTTTATTTTTGATTCCGGCACGTTATTTTCCTGGATTATGGTCGATACAAGAAAAAAAACAGCCATAAAGAATAGCAGAGCAAAAATTTGTGTTTTCATGACTAAAGATAAAAATTGAAGATCGATTCACAATCGACAAAAGGAGTAAACTAAGGCTGCAACGCTCGAATTACATGAAGGAGGGCTTCTATCTTGAATGGCGGCTAATTCCATTCGTTACCAATCCTCGGCCCTTCTCGGTTCCATGCGCCGGAAAAAACAATTGGCAATTGGTATCAAGCAACTTGCCCCAGCTTTTAATCATTTCAGGGACATTATCGGCATAGGGAGGAAAAACCGACCAGGGAAATACTCCAAACATGGCATCACCCACGAGGGCGATTTCATCATCAACAATCAGGCTAATTGACCCGGCAGTATGGCCAGGAGTATGCAACAACATGGCATTCAGCCCATATTCACCAAAATAAAAAAATTCATCCACGAGGATGTCTGGTTTACAACAGGTATAGTTGGTTTGGGGTGCAAATCTTTTCCCTAACGAATTAACGATAAAACGCGTAAGCCAATTGGTCCCATTGGGAATTACACTGATTCCTGTTTGCAAAATATGAGCTTCAGCATGGTGCATAATCACTTTGGCATTAAATGTTTCCTTCACCCTGAAGGCATTTCCGGCATGATCGTAATGAGCGTGGGTAAGTACCAGAAAATCGAGCTGATCAATGCCCAACCGATAAAGGGTACGTTTCAACTTTCTCCAATTCCATGATGGACCGGAATCAACCAAAATTTTCAACTTGGGATTTTCGACCAGAAACACCTTACTCCGCCCGGAAAGAACTCGCACAACACGATACCCACTAACGATTTTCAAAGTTTTCATTATTTTTAATTGTGTGATTAGAAAAGCGTTATTTTTACTTTCTATCGAGATAAAAACAACAAAAATAAGAAGGATGATAGAATAACAATGGTCAATTCGCATAAATCAAGTTGGGTCTTAATCAGCTCAAGGAGGTAATAAATGCACTATTGCAGTTTCTTAAGCCAGCATTTCAACGTCTACCAGCAAAATCAACACATTTTCGAACCTGAGCCCACACATGGCATCGCCCCCCGCACGCTCTGCATCACGAACCAATCGCAACATGGCTTGTGCCAGCGCTTGAATGCATTCTTCAATTTAACCCCAACCCAATTTAGTAACCAAACATGCCCATCAATGCAAAAGCTTCATGCCCTCCTTTACCATGCCGACACGGGCAATACAAAAAATTTCAAGAACAACCTTTTAGGGAACGTTTGAAGTACAAGCAAGATCATTACGCTTAACTCATTCGTTTAATTAAGATTTTCTTTCCTTCTGAAAATTGAGTACTTTTTTGGTGAATGATAAATACTAAAAGCAAAAAAGCCTGAATCAATAAAAATTACGAGGCCATTCCTGTTGTATTTATCATTGAAAATTATATAATTTGCAAAACTTTTAACAAAAAGAAATCATTTTAACACAAGCACTGAAATCTTATACAGTAAATATGATAGCATTGTTGACAATAGAATCTTAAAACATCCTTAAAACAAAATTGGACATTATGAAATTTAAACTTCTCATTATTATCATATTGTTGTTGTCCACGCAAAGTATTTTTGCCGATCAATTGGCTTGGATTACCAAGGAACAAGCCTCGTCAGCTATTGAAATAATCGACCAACAAAAGGAAATACTCCTTTTTTGTGGTTGTTGCGACAACACCCCAAAAATCTACCTGAAACCAAAAAAAAGCCGCATCCAATACACCGGCACGGATAATTATTTCGAAGTTATACTTAATGCCACAGATGCCAACGGACAGGAGCAAGAACAGGCACTCGATCTGGCCTACGTTTTTATCAATATAGATGGAAAAGCCAACTGTTTAGGAAAAGAAATGAGCCTTACATGCGACCCCTGTACCGATATTTTTGTCTGGGAAAGTCCTTTTGAGGCAACTCCCAACGATTTTCCACTAACGGTAAATACGCTAAATTTCAAAACCGCCGATGCCATTGCCCAGCAAGCCTGGCTACTAACCTTTAATGCACCAAACAATCTCGATGACGAGCATCTTTTTATTATTACCTGGGAAAACCTCGAAAAATTAGGGGTATCATTTGTCGACTGGAGCAATGAATCACACGGAGTGCCCAACGAAAAGTTAATTGGGAAAACCTTTCAAATAACATCATATACAACCGAAGTTGAAAACGAATTTACTGGAGAATCGGAAATACAATCGATTTTAACCAAGGCCGAAATGATACAAGAGAATCAAGATGGACAAAACGAACACGATTCGCCCCAAAATAAGGTAGACATGAAAGATGTTAAACGCTATGTTGAAAACGTTAAAAGCTCATACCTGATCAGTGGCCTGGACGACGTGAACCGTAGCTTTTATAAATCGCAAATTGTACCTGGCACCATCGACATCAACAAGCTGATTCCCGAACAAGAAAACCTTATAGCGCTGGGCAAAATGCAAATTGGCATCGATGATTGTGCTGAAATAGTACAATATTGCACCTTATATACCGACAATCTGGTTATCGAAAACGGCATCACCGACCATTACTTTTTTCTTGAGGACTTAAAAAGCCCGCATTATCGACTTACCAAAGGCATGACCAAGGAGCAAGTAGCTGCAGTGCTGGGCAAGCCCTATTCCCAACGCAGCAATGTAATGGTTTACCTTGCACACGATAAGGTAGAAGAAATGCACTCGGCTCAGCCCACCAAAAAATTTTTCTATGGAGCAGTGCGGGTAATTTTCGAAAAGGGGAAACTGCATTCAGTTTGGATTATTAACAAAGGCAGTTGCTAACCCACACCCAATGTATCATACAATAATAATTTGTTTCTCAAAGATAGTGAAAAGAAGTGCAGAAAAATAGGACAGCAAGGAAAGACCGAAACAACTGCTTTGGTTAGGGAGCGTACTTAATTCAATTTTCAAATGAATCTCGACATCCGTACTTTTTCATTTGCGTTAAGCTTGGCGTTTGTTTTTCAAGCTATTGCTCTATTTTTATTGTCAAGAACCATTTCGAATTAAATCAAAAAGGAGATCAACTTAAGCAGGTATTTAATACCATTCCCGATGCTTTGTTTATCAGCAAAATAAACTCTTGAAAACATTAAGTACAAACAAGGGGTTTTCGATGCTCACAGGCTATTTCAACAATGAAACAGAAAGCAAAACAATTGAAGAATTGAATATTTGGAAAGAAGAAGCCGATCAAAAAATGGGGTTTGATGGCCAAAATGAAACAAAAGAGATTTGCAACAATATTCACCCCAACAGGTGGAAAAGTTTCTTTGGAATTGGTACCCAACCCGAAGGGGAAACTTCAATTTGTGGTGAGCAACAATGGCATTGGCATGAGCCCTGAAATGACCAAGGCTCTTTTCAGAATGGATGGAAAAAACAACCGCATAGGTACCGATGGGGGAACCCAGCTCAGGGCTAGGATTGTTGTTATGCAAGGAATTTATCGAACGGCATGAAGGAACAATTTGAGCTGAAAGTCAAAAAGGAATAGGAAGCCGTTTTTACTTTACCTTGATGGCATGATGATCTTTCGAGTGATTCTATTTTGTGGAAAAGTCTGTAATTGTCTCAGGCTTTTTACCTGATTTTGCCTTTGTAATTCATATCGGACTTCATAATGTGGTTGAGAATCCAATCTTTCACAAAACTGCCAATTTCGAGCGGCAACAGCAAACGTCCTTCTTCAAACCTTTTTCTAAAATTGCCAACAGTTTCAATAAACCGCTTATGTTCTTTCTGGTGTTCAACTAAACCCGGGAAAAGTGAACGTTGCATTTTCAATTCCTCGTTAGTAAAATGCACAACGGTGTATCGTTCTAAATCGATAATAGTCTGAATCAAAGCTGCCTTGCCTAAATTTCCAGCGATGTTGTTATAAAACGCATTAATCAGCCTGAACAACTCTTTGTGCTGCTCGTCAATTTCCTCATTGCCAACACTTAGATCTTCTTTCCAACGGATGTATTCCATACGGCAATTATTTAATTAATTATCTGACAACTAGTTGATCACCCAACAAATTTAGTATTTTTTCCATAAAACGTAATAAGGAACAATGCAAACCCGGAATCCCCAAGCTATCAAAACATTTCTTGAATATGTTTCAGAGTGGCCAAACGGTCGATTTTATAATTATCCTTTCGCACGAAACCATCGACCCTGATAAGCTGTTTAGGAACTTCATATTTTTTCAGATTCGTTTTCAAGGCCATCCATAAAGCCTTTTCATCTGCAAACCGATGAAGCGCCGTTTTTTCAAGAACCAGCACCACCTTTTGCCCCAATTTATCATCAGGAAAAGGAACGATCAGGCATTCGCGATCGATAACCTGCGAGATTTCGTTCTCGAGTGGCTCAGGCAAGATTTTTATTCCCCCAGAATTGATTACATTATCAGCCCGACCTAATATCTTGAATCCATTCCTGGCATTCACTTCGGCAAGATCGGTAGTCACAATCGATGAAGGCAACAGCTCGGGAGCCTCGATCACCAAACAGCCATGCCCATCGATATAGACCATAACTCCCGGAAGCGGAACATAAAAGGCATCGGGCTGGAGCCCATTAATCCGTTGCAGGGCTATGTGAGAACAAGTTTCAGTCATCCCGTAGGTAGAATAAACTTCGGAATTAAGGTGTTGAATTTTCTTCTTCAGATTGTACCCAACAGAGGAGCCGCCGATAATTATTCTCCTGATTTGGCTAAGATCGGCCGTTTTATCCAACAGGTTGTCAAGCTGTAAAGGTACCAGGGCCGCAAAATCGATTGTTTGGTCGGGAATTTCGGGTGTTCCCCCGGGGGCTGTAGCCAGCAGGTTCATACCAGCTGTAATGGCCCTCACCACCATCATCTTTCCGGCAATATACTCAACAGGCAAACAAAGCCAGCAAGTATCGCCTTGCTTTAATCCCAGACGATGGATGGTTTTCAGTGCCGAAGCTGTCATTGCCTTCTTCTTCAGCCCGATCAATTTAGGTTTGCCGGTACTTCCCGAGGTTTTCTGCATCACACAATCGGAATTGCTAAACCAGTCGACAACAAAGCCGAACAGCTTTCTCTCCCATTCGTTCCTCCCCTCGAAGAAACCATGCTTTTCAATATCATCAACCGTGATGAAACCGTTGTTGTACAGGATTCCTTTTTGTTTCATACGGTTGTTGTTTCGTCGAAAAGGAGGTGAATATCCCACTGATGTTCAAGATCGTAAAACAACGATTCCCCTTTCATGGTTAAAGGCGAAGGAATGTTGTTAGAATACAGCATCCCGGTTCCAAGTCCTTGAGGTAAAAGGTTTTTCTTGGTCGAAACCCATTGGGCAATCGCATTTAACCCGATATTCGATTCCAGTGCCGAAGTGGCCCACCAGCCAATACCCCTTTCTTCTGCCAGGCGGATCCATTGCTCCGATTGGGCAAAACCACCCAATAATCCAGGTTTGATGATCAGGTAATGTGGCTTAATCGTATCGAGCAGGCTTTCTTGTTTATCTTTCGGAAAGACTCCGATTAATTCTTCATCCAAAGCAACAGGCACTAAAGATAAAGCACACAATTCGGCCATGTCATCCCATTTCCCGGCTTCAATAGGTTGTTCAATTGAGTGCACTTTCAGCCGGGAAAGCTCGTCCATAATTGTTTTTGCTGTCTCAAGATTATAAGCTCCGTTAGCATCGACCCTGATGGAAAGCGACGCTTCAGAATAGCGCTTACGCAAACCTTCGATTATGCCTTTTTCGTCGTCCCAACGTAAGGATCCGATTTTCATTTTAATACAGGAAAAACCTTTTGAAAGTTTTTCGTCAATCTGAGACCAGAGATAAGCACTTTCTCCAATCCATATCAGCCCATTGGTGACGATTCCCTTACTTCCGCGTGTAAAATCAGAATCAAAAACCATCCTGTTTCCCCCACTTTTCAAATCAAGCAGGGCTGTTTCGAGGCCAAACCTTATCGAAGGAAACTGTTCCAAATCAATCTCTGAATTTCCCAAATTGATCTGCTCGCAAACCAAAGCCAATTGTTCCTCAAAACCAGGCTTATCGTCAACACTTAAGCCTTTCAGGATAGGACATTCGCCGATACCTGTTTTATCCCCCCCGACAACCTCAATAAACCAGCTGTCCTTCGTAAGGTACTCCCCGCGCGATGTTCCGGCAGGCCGTATAAATTGAAGGGTGTATTTCCGGAAACTGGCTTTCATTATTAAAAATTATTGAAAAGTTGAGCTCTTGAAATTATTCGAAACAACTACTTTAAAAGTACACTTTCAAAGAATTAATCCCAAACCAAAAACTATTGAAAACAGGAAGGTAGCTAAGGCCAGGTTCTTTAATTCCTTATTCAATTCATCGGACAATTGATGTTGGTAAACCCGCCGGGCATTTCTCACAAAAAGCGGCAAAGTAAACAGAAACATGAATTGCCAGTACGATTGGTAATAAATGAGTGTAAAAACCAAGGCAAAAATCCAGCCTGCTGCAAGTAATACCAAATGGTAATTTCGGGCGAATTGAAAACCATATTGCACGGCCAGGGTTTGTTTTCCAGTTTCACTATCGGTCGAAATATCCCTGAGGTTGTTTACATTAAGTACTGCAGTACTGAACAAACCGATTACCACAGCAGGGAGCACGGTATGAAGGTCGAACCAGTTGGTATGCAGATAGTAGGTTCCAATGACCCCTACCAAACCAAAGAAAATAAAAACGAAGATGTCGCCAAACCCCTTGTAACCATATGGTTTCCTTCCAATTGTATACTTTATGGCTGCGATTATTGCAGCTAGGCCTAACCCGAAAAACAAGGCGATTTGTTTCCACGACATGTTTTTCAACCCAAAATAAATCAAACCCGAACCCGAAACAATACAAAGGATTATAAAAAGAAGGATCATCCTTTTCATTTCACTGGTTTTCACCAAGCCAGAAACAGTTACCCTTTGAGGGCCAACTCTTTGAAGCGTATCTTTCCCCGAAACTGCATCGCCATAATCATTGGCAAGGTTCGAGAGAATTTGCAAGAAGGTGATGGTTAAGGTAGTCAATACAAAAACCGGCCAGCGAAACCCGCCTTCGGCCAAGGCCAAAAAACTACCCATCACCGCATTGGCCAAAGCCAGGGGCAAGGTGCGCAAGCGAAAAGCCTGCAACCAGATAATCAGCTTATTAGTTGTTTTCAATGGATGGAATTAAGGAAATTTTGGATATTGATGAAAATCGGGTTTTCTCTTTTCAAGAAAAGCATGTTTGCCTTCTTGTGCTTCTTCGGTCAGGTAATACAACAGGGTGGCATTCCCGGCAAATTCCTGAATTCCCACCTGGCCATCGAGTTCGGCATTTAAGCCCAATTTAAGCATTCGCAAGGCCAAAGGACTGTGCTCCTGAATTTTTTGAGCCCAGGCCACTACCTCGTCCTCGAGGTGTTCGAAAGCGACCACTTTATTGACCAATCCCATTTCCAAGGCCTCGTATGCCGAGTATTGCCTGCACATGAACCAGATTTCGCGTGCTTTTTTTTGACCCACGATGCTTGCCAGATAGGATGATCCCAAACCTGCATCGAAACTCCCGACCTTGGGACCAGTTTGACCAAAAATAGCATTCTCACTGGCAATCGACAAGTCGCAAACCACATGAAGTACATGCCCCCCCCCGATGGCATAGCCATTCACCATGGCGATAACTGGTTTGGGCATACTGCGGATTTGCCGTTGCACTTCAAGAATATTGAGCCTGGGAATGCCGTCTTTGTCGAGATAGCCTCCTTTTCCCTTTACATTCTGATCACCACCAGCACAAAAGGCTTTATCGCCTGCACCGGTCAACACCACTACGTTAATCCGCTGGTCTTCACGACAAATCCTTAATGCCTCACTCATCTCGTTAACCGTTGTAGGGCGAAACGCATTTCGATAACGCTCACGGTTAATGGTGATTTTGCCTATTCCATCGAAATAATCGAATAAAATATCTTCATATTCTTTAATCGTGTTCCAATTTCTTTTTGTCTCCATTATTTCTTGCTTATTGTTCTTTTATTGCTCTATTTTTCATCTCGTTCAACATTTCGTTATAAACAGTTGCATTTTCAGGCCCGGGGGTCTTGATCTCCAACAAAGCTGGTCCCCGATTGTTGTAGAAGAATTCGTTTAAAACGACCTTAAAATTATCAGAATCCTCAACACATGTATAGTGTATATAAAAAGCTTCGGACAGTTTTTCGATCGATACCGGGTGATGGGCTTCAACAAACTCCCCGAAACCCACATGGTTGGAAGCACCAGGGAGCAATCTGAAAATTCCCCCACCCTGATTATTAATGACAACAATTTTTAGATTGTTGGGAAAATTCTTGTTCCACAAACCATTTGAGTCGTAAACAAAGCTCAGGTCACCCAATATCACAAGGTTTAACTGGCTTGATGCCCTGGCATAACCAACTGCTGCCGACAAGCATCCATCGATCCCTGAAACCCCCCTGTTAGCATGAACTTCGCTACACCGCATAAGTCCATGGTGTTGTGCATATCGTACGATGCTGCTGTTTCCAAGGTGAAGGATGCAGTTTTCGGGCAAATAGTGAACAAGTTGACTGAACACCCAAAGATCGGAAAAACGCTGTCTGGCAACAATTTGATCAAACAATTCTTTACTCCGTAAGGCTAAAGTTTGCCAGGCAGAATAGAAATCGAGGTCGGTTTCCACTTCAATAGCGGCTAAATCAGAAAAAAAGTCACTCGGATTACCGACAACAGCAGCACTCAGGTTCCCATAGGTATCAATTTTTTCATCAACAGGCGATAAGCGATAGTGCACCAAATCTGGTTTTTGTTTCAGCCATTTTTTTAACTTTTTTGAAACCACCTGACCTCCAAAGGAAATCAACAAATCAGGTTCAGGAATTTCATCCTGGCATTCTTCCATCATCATCATGATTTTTTCGACAGGCCTGATGATGTTTTCGCCCTTCACGTTGGCAATGGGTTCAGCCAAAATAACAGCGTTTTTGCTAAGTGATTGTTTTTCCAATAATAAAATCAAGTCTGAATCTAAGGCATTCTGGCCACAAAGCACCATTCGTTTTCGTGCCTTTGTCCATGCCAACCTAAGATCGTGATTCGTTTTTACAATGTTTGGCAGTGGATCGGCTGAAATGCTCACTTCAGAAACTTCAGGCAAGGGCAAGGGCTCATACAGAGGTTCTGAAATGGGAACATTGAGATGAACCGGTCCTGACAGATCCGTTACGGCTTGGATAAATAGCTTGGCAATGGCCGCATTTTGCGCTATTCCGTCATAGTTTAAAGCTCCAGGATAGGAAAGATGCAAACTGGCTTTTATATAATTATTGAAAACGCCTTGCTGGTGAATAGTTTGATTATCCTGCTGATCGATAAGTTCTTCAGGGCGGTCGGCGGTAATGGCCACCAAGGGGATATGCCTGTAAAATGCTTCTGCAAGGGCTGGAGCATAGTTTAGTACCGCGGTACCCGAGGTACATAAAAGAATTACAGGCTCTCGGGTTGCCAACGAAAGTCCCAGTGCAAAAAAACCGGCCGAACGTTCATCTACAATGCTGTGAAGTAAAAAAAAATCATCGCCTGCAAAAGCCCTAATTAACGGCGCATTACGGGAACCAGGCGATACAATCACTTGTCTCAACCCCTTGCTTTTGCTAAGTTCCACAAGATTAGCTACATGTTGAAGATGATGTACCATTTTAATTTGGTTTACAAAATGAGGTTTTAAATTTTGTGGATGATCGATAACAGGGTATTGGCTTTTATTTCAGTTTCATCCCATTCTTCTTCTGCAAGTGAATCGATCGTAATCCCGGCACCCACGTACAAAATCAACCGATCATCAAAAATTCTCATGCACCTAAGGTTGACAAAAAGCTGCAATTTTTCCTCCAAATTCACCGGACCAAGGAAACCCGAATAATACCCGCGGTTATGTTTCTCGTGATTTTTCAGGAACTGAAGCGCTTCTTTTTTAGGTAGTCCGCAAACTGCTGAAGTCGGGTGCAATTCATTCAGCAATGCGCCAATCTTGCCGTCCACCCTATTAAAATCGAGAATAAAATCAGTTCTCAAATGAATTAAATTCCCTGCCTTTTTCGTATATGGCCCTGTTTTAACAGAATAATAAAGGTTTAATTTTTTTAGCGAATCTTCGATGAAACGGGTAACCAGTTCCTGCTCCATTCTTTCTTTTTTTCCCCAATAATGGATATTCAGGTTATCGGCATTGTATTCACGTGTACCCGCCAGCGAAACCGTCATCAACTCGTTCTTGTTTGAACAAAGCAAGGGCTCGGGGGTAGCCCCCATCCACATTTGTTGCCCCGTATTGAACAGGTAAACAAATGCATTTGGATATGAAGCAATAAGCAATTGGAACAATTCGGTCAGTCTGGACCGGTAATTTCGCTCAAGTACTTTAATCCGTGAAATTACTACCTTTTCGAATACTTGCTCACTAATTGCGTTTTTCACTTCTTCAACCTGGGCCATGAATTCTTTCTTCCCGATGATCCCGTTATCGAATTCAAGTTTATCGTGTTCCTGACAGGGAATCTTGACCAACTCGTCGAAGTCGACATAATCGGTACTGAGATAATCCAATTCAGGTTCAATTAAACAAAGGCAATTCTTCTGGTTTCTCTCGAAGGGGGCAATTAAAAATCCTTTCGAAGAAATAATTTCATTTTCTGAAGCAATTCGCAAGGGACTTTTACTTTTTTGGACCACCAAACGGATCGCATCTCCATGAGGGAGCCGGTAGGCAGCAAATACCAATTTATTTGAAATGCAATAGTGTAATGCCTCAATAAAGTTCATTTTACTTTCGTTTTTCGACAATGGCATTAGTAACACGGGCTACCGAGACAAGCTTTCCATTTCCGTCTTTGATCTCCACATCCCAAACATGAGTCGTTCGGCCTTTGTGAAGCAGTTGACCACGAGCAATAACAAAGCCCTCCCTAACAGAAGCCAAGTGATTGGCAGAAACCTGAGAGCCAAAAACTTCGAACGAAGTAAGATCAGTTAGTACAAGAGAGCCTGTACTGCCCACGGTTTCAGCAAGGGCTAACAAAGAACCCCCGTGAAGAAAGCCCATGGGTTGCCTTGTATGTTCATTAACCGGCATACGGGCCTCAACTAATCCTATCGACACCTCGGTAAATTCAATCCCGAGGTGAGCGACCATCGTGCGAGTACAAAAATGGTTGATTTCTTCGAGTGTCATAAAAGTGGTTTATACTTTTCAACAAAGGTAAGCAGCAAAAAACAATTTGAAAACCGACCCTTTAGATCAAGCTCCATTTTATTGATTGATTTGTAAATCGCGGGCTTCTTCTTTTAAAAAATCGGGCAAATGAATCCGCCTTCGTTCAAGGCTCAACAACCAATTCCTGATTTCCCGGGTTTTTAAGGTGTACAGCACCTCTCGTAGCTGATCGATCTGTTCGTCAGTGTACTCGTTTGGATTAATCATTTGCAAACGGTCAAGTTCTTCATCCTCAAAATATTCAACAAGTTCAGGATTGGCTTTGACCGCATCAAATTCACATACTTCGTGGGCCCCACAACAACCCGGATCAGGATTTGCCAGTTCATTAACAGGCTGGTCGATTGGGTTGATGTTCCTTCGGTTGACCCGAACGATCCATAGGATGGCCGCCAAAAGCAAAATTCCGATAACAAGAAATAAATATAGTTCCATATCGCTACCATTCAATAGGTTGAAGACCATTATCCAGCAAATAGTCATTGGCTGAACTAAAATGGTGATTACCGAAGAAACCCCTTGAAGCCGACAAGGGAGAAGGATGTACTGATTTCAAAATTAGATGTTTGGTTGGATCGATTTGGCTGGCTTTATTTTGCGCGTAAGCTCCCCACAAAAGAAAAACCAGATGATCTCTCCTTTCAGCTACCACCCTGATGACCTGATCGGTAAATAATTCCCATCCTTTCCCTTGGTGCGATCCTGCCTGGTGAGCCCTAACCGTTAGCGTGGCATTCAGTAAAAGCACCCCTTGCCTTGCCCACCGGTTCAGATCTCCTGAAATTGGCATGGGCTTGCCTAAATCATTCGAAATTTCTTTAAAAATATTCCTGAGTGAAGGAGGAATTTCAACTCCATCCTTTACTGAAAAACATAAGCCGTGGGCCTGCCCTGGTCCATGATAAGGATCCTGACCGATGATCACTACCCTTACCTGGTTTAAGGGGCACAGGTTAAACGCGTTAAAAATATCATTACCAACCGGGTAGATCGTCTGTGTACGATACTCTTTTCTTACAAAAGAAGCCAAACGAATAAAATATTCCTTTTCAAATTCTTCATACAAAGCCTCTTTCCAACCCTGCTCTATTTTTACTTCCATTTCTTTTTTTTCAGCTGTTAAAAGTAATCATTTCAACTTTTCAATTGAATTCAAACCAATTAGAATTTGTAAAAATAGATACGTGATCTATATCATAAAAAAAATATTTGTACATTAGCTAAAAAATAAACAACAATTACAATAAATCGAGAAAGCGTATGAATGAACCTAAGATTATTGTCTACAAAGACAAAAGTATCATCTATCTAGACTATTCCAACTTAAGGACGAAAGAGGAAATTTGTGCAATGGTTGAAAAATCGAAAAATTTTATTGCCAAACAACCTTTGAAATCTGCTCTTACCCTGACTAATTTTTCAGGTATGTACTTCAATACCGAAATTTTCAACCTTGTTACCTCTTACGCGAAAACAAATACGCCCTATGTTCGCAAAGGGGCCGTGATGGGTTTGAATGGGCTAATGCAGATTTTTTACAACGGGTTCTACAAGTTAACTGGTCGCGATGTAAAGGCATTTTCAAACATGGAAGATGCAAAAAATTATTTGGTAAGTAACAGTTAAAAACGAAGGCCGGCAAAAACACCGGCCTTCTTCTCTTAACCTAACCAAAACTTTACTACGAAAAAAATCTTACTGAACACAAGGATTGACCAACAAAAGAAACAATGGTTTAAACCATACCAAAAAAAAATCACTTTTTTTATATCCTTGAATTCATGATCACTCAACACATTTTGAAATCAGTTGATGATTGCAGAATCGTTGGTTCTTTGTATTATTGCAGCAATAAAAAAAATCGGGTAAGAATACGGTGCAATATCTTTCCCCTTTTTGAGTTAATTATCCGGA
The DNA here is from genome assembly GCA_964606515.1 of uncultured Prolixibacteraceae bacterium. Lineage (GTDB taxonomy): Bacteria > Bacteroidota > Bacteroidia > Bacteroidales > Prolixibacteraceae > CAZSIK01. Next base: position 6,444 of record CAZSIK010000015.1, on the reverse strand, counting down.
GCAAAAAAAACGATTTTGAAACTTAGAGCAGCACACATATCTATTCTTTCCATCGCCTTGATGGTTTTTTTCATGGCTTGTTCAACTCAAAAGAACACATTGGTCAATCGGAGTTATCATGAATTAACTGCCTATTATAATGTTTATTTCAACGGCAACGAAGCCCTAAAAGCGGGCTTGTTAAAAGTTGAAAACCAGATCGAGGAAGATTTCACCCACCTTCTTCCTATTTATAAGGAAAGCCTTCCCCAGGTTGGCGAATTGGTTTCTTCCGACATGGATATCGCCATAGAAAAGGGCACCAAACTAATTAAATTTCATTCGATCACCAAGCCTCCAAAAAACAAAGGCGGGAATAGCAAAAAAAGAAAACCAGCGAAAGCTGAGTACAACCGATTGGTCGATGATGCCTATTTGTTGATGGGTCGTGCTTTCTTGTACAAAAAAGATTATTTCAGGGCAAATGGTACTTTTTCATTAATAATTAAAAATTACAAAAACGACCCGGTAAAATATGAAGCCTCGGTTTGGCTGGTCAAAACGCTAAACGAAGCAGGCCGTTATACCGAAGCCAGCGAATTGATCGCTTTGCTCGAAAAAGATCAGGATTTTCCCAAAATACTCGAAGGAGAACTGGCCATTGCTTCTGCCGACCTCAACATCCGACAAAACCGCTTCGAAGATGCCATTTCATTCCTGAACATCGGGATTAAAAAAATCAAAGGCAATAAACGAAAATCGCGCTACACTTTTGTACTGGCCCAGCTTTATCAGGAAACAAAAAATTTCGACCAGGCCCTTTTAGCTTACAGGCAAGTGATCAGAAGAAGGCCCAATTACGAGATGCTTTTCAACGCCAGGATTAACAGTGCCAAGGTGTTGTCGGGCGAAGGTAATATTGCAGAGCTAAAAAAAGAACTCAATAAAATGAGAAGGCAAAAGCGCAACCAGCGCTATCTCGACCAGATTTACTATGCTTTGGCCAACATTGCCCAAAGTGAAGGAAAAGTAAACGATGCCATCCGTTATTATCAGCTTTCTGTAGCGAATTCTTCCGTGAATATCCATCAACGGGCACTTAGTAGCATTACCCTTGCCAACTTATACTTCGATAAAAAAGAGTATATTCAATCGGGCCTGTATTTCGACAGCGCGATGGTGGTTATCGACGAAAATTATCCAAACTATGAGACAATTTCGAGGCAATACAATAGCCTGAGCCAATTGGTCTCGAACCTGAATACAGTGATCCGCGAAGACAGCCTGCAAAAATTGGCTGCCATGAATGAAAGCGAACGTAGCCTTCTGATTAAAAAATGGATCGATTCAGAAAAAAAGCGGCAAGAAGAAGCCCTCCTGGCACAGGCCGAAGGAAATTACCGCTCCACAATCAACCGAAGTTACGGGCGAAACCTCTCGATCGGCACCGAAACCTCTTCATGGTATTTCTATAATCCTTCGACGGTTGCCTATGGCAAAAAGGAATTCCAAAAGCTCTGGGGCGAACGTCCGGCAGAAGACAATTGGCGACGAAGCGACAAAACCGAATCGTCCGATACGGAAACAGAAGATACACAAGAAAATGAAATGGAGGAACTGGCTAAAGAAAAAGAAAATGCCCGTATCGACGATCCCACCAAACCCGAGTACTACCTTCAGGACCTGCCCCTAAACGACACCTTGCTTCAGGCCTCCCACAACAGGATCAAAGATGCTTTATTCGATGCAGGAACCTTATTCAAAAACGAATATAGCGCCTGGCCCCAATCGATAGGCTGTTTTCGCGAGCTCGACCGTCGCTACCCTAAAACCCCGTACAAACTGCCGAGTTACTTTTATTTGTGGGATTTATACAGCGAAATTGAAAAACCCGACAGTGCCAATTACTATAAATCCTGGATAATCGAACATGATCCCAACTCGAATTACGCCAAGTTCCTGATCAACCCAAATTATTTTATTGAACTCGAAGCCCAGAAAGACAGCATAAACCGCTTGTACCAGGTTGCGTTCAGCGCATATAAAAACCGGAATTACAGTCAAGCCGCCCAAGTAGCCAACCAGGCTGTCAATTTGAAACCCGACAGCATCACCTTGTCAAAACTGTATTTCATCAGGATGGTTTCTCAATCAAGGTCGTTACCCTCGAGGCAATTCTCAGACTCGCTCGACCGGTATGTCGAAGCCTTTCCAAAAGCGGAACCTGTTGAACTGGCCCTTCAAATTAAAAAACTGCTCAAAGACAACAAATACACCGATTATCAGGAAATGGTCAAATCGGGATACATCAACGAATTCATCAGGAACCAGGAAGTGCTCGAAAAACAAGCCGGAGGGGAAAACGAAGTGATTTCGAAATGGGACAAGAACAACGACCTGCTGCACTATTTTGTGATTGCCTTTCCTTCGAATGCCGGTGTCGACCTGAACCGGCTGAAATTTGACCTGGCCAATTACAACCTCGATCATTACACCTCGCGCGATTTTGAAATCGAAACCGAAACCATGAACGAGGAAACCCAATTACTGGTTGTAAGAAACCTCGACAACAAGGAAAGCGCGATGATCTATTTCCTCTCTATCATCAGAAAACCTGAAGTGTTTAAAACTTTAGCGGGGACTGAGTTCTTAAACTTCATCGTTTCGAACAACAATTACAGGCAAATGATTTCCGACCGGTCGTATAACGACTATCTTGCCTATTTTGTAAAACACTATAGCAGCTTTACAAAGGGAGGATTCACCGAGGAAGAACTTGAAAGTCCAGAAACACTGATGGCACGTAAAGCACGAGAGGAACAGGAATTGGTTGAACAAGGAGAATTTGTTATGATTGATACAGGGAAAGACTCTATAGGAAGTGTTCTACCTGCGAAAGAACAGCTTTTCAAACTCGACTATGACCAGCCTCATTCTTTTGTGGTTTATGTAAAACAAAAAGGGTTCCGTACTGGATTGATGATGAGAAGTTTTGTTCAATACAATTCCAATTCGTACCGCGAAAAAAGATTGAGGGTTACCCCCGGAATGGCACCCGACGGAACCCTATTACAAGTACTTGGCTTTGCAAATGCTTACGAAGCCCGGAATTACCTAATCTCGACACAAGACCAGAAAGATCTCTTTCAATCGTTAGGCGATATTCCCTATTCACTTTATATTATCACCGGCGAGAATTTGGAAAAATTACAAGAATCGGGAAAAATCGATGAATACGACGATTTCCACAAAAGAAATTACCTTCAACGAAAACCACCCAATCCTGCTGAAGTAAAACAGCCTACCCTTTCCCCCGAAAAGGACAAAGCGACGTCTACAGTTGTTCCTCCTACAGGTGTAACCAAAACCGAAAACACCAATCCAGTTGAGCCTGATGTAAAACCAGTTACGACAAAAACTGATTCTTTGCCCGCAGAAAACAAAAACGAAAAAATTACTCCGTTATTGGCTTCACAAAATCAAAACCTACAGAAATTAATTCCTGAGAAACAAACTCAGGAAAAACCAACGACAGACAGCCTTAAAGCTGCATCTACCGAATTACCTCAACCAAGCTCAAGCGCCTTGTTCTCTTTCGAACCCGAATCGGAGCATAAAGTAATTTACCTTGTCCCGGCACAAGGGTTTAATCCCACGCTCTTGCTCACTTATCTTAAACGTTATAATGCAACTACAACCGGCAATCAAAACCTTAAGGTAGAAAATGTACTTTTGGATGATAAAACAACCATGGTAATCGTTGAAAATTTCAGCAACAAAGAAGCTGCAAGTACTTATCTTCGTGGGGTTTCTTCC
>CAZSIK010000015.1:0-2639 GCA_964606515.1 uncultured Prolixibacteraceae bacterium | reverse complement strand
AAATTTGGCCGTTCGGAACAACAAATTTCAACTCATTGCCATTTCAGCAAAAAACTATACGATTCTTCTCGGTACTAAGAAAAGCGAAGAATACCTCAACTACTTCGAGCAAGTTTACAATTGATAAAAGTTGTTAATGCTTACCCTTTCCGTACAATAAAAAAGCCGGAATTGTTGTTTCTTTATGTAAGCGGTTGGGAAAAATTCAACCGCTTCACTTTAATCCTGATTTCAAATTAATATGGAAAACAAAAAGATAAAAATACTCTGGGTCGACGACGAGATCGAGTTATTAAAACCACACATTATTTTCCTCGAAAATAAAGATTATTGGGTACAAACAGCCACCAACGGCATCGATGCCCTCGATCTGGTAAAAGAAAACCTGTTCGATATTATTTTTCTCGACGAGAACATGCCCGGCCTTACCGGTCTTGAAACCTTATCGCGCATTAAAGCAATGAACAGCAATATTCCCGTGGTGATGATCACCAAAAGCGAAGAAGAAGCCATTATGGATGAGGCCATTGGTTCGAAAATGGCCGATTACCTGATCAAACCAGTCAACCCGAAACAAATTCTCTTATCCATCAAGAAAAATCTGAATCAAAGGGAATTGGTAACCAAGCAAACCACTTCTGCCTATCAAATGGAATTCTCAAAATTAGGCATGCAAATTAACGACTCGATGACCTTTGAAGACTGGAAAGGGGTATATCGTAAACTGGTACATTGGGAAATGGAACTTAGCACCTCCGACGACAAGGCCATGGACGAAGTGCTACAGATGCAAAAAAATGAAGCAAACCGCTCATTTGCCAAGTTTATATCGCGTAACTACCTCACTTGGTTAGATCCCAAAACCAATAACCGGCCCATCTTATCTCCCGACCTTGTTTCAAAAGCAGTCATTCCAGCTTTAGGCCAGGGTAGAAAAGTTTTCGTAATGTTGATCGACAACCTCCGGTTCGACCAATGGAAAGCAATCAACACCGTAATTAGCGATTACTATAATGTAGTTACTGAAGACCTTTACCTGAGCATCCTGCCTACCGCAACAATGTATGCACGAAACAGCCTTTTTTCTGGTCTGATGCCTGCTGAAATCAAAAAACAATATCCCGAATATTGGGAAGAAGACGATAATGAAGAAGGCGGAAAGAATAATTTTGAAGAAGAATTGCTGCGCAAACAATTAAACCGCTTCAACCGAAAAGAAAAACTCTACTTCGAAAAAATTACCAACATAAAATCGGGAAAAAAAAGCACCGAAAATTTGAATCAAATCCTTCAGGCCGACTTGGCCGTGATGGTCTTCAACTTTGTTGATATGGTTTCACATGCCCGAACAGAAATGGACATGATCAAGGAACTGGCTTCCGACGAGGCAGCATACCGATCGCTTACCTTGAGCTGGTTCAAACATTCAAGTTTGCTTGACCTTGTCAAAGAATTAAGTAGCAATAATTTTGATCTGATCTTAACTACCGATCATGGTACCGTAAAAGTAAACAACCCGATAAAAGTAGTTGGTGAAAGAAGTACCAACACCAATCTAAGGTACAAACATGGCCGCAACCTGAACTACAATCCCAAGGAAGTGTTTGAAATACGACGTCCCGACCAGGCCAAACTTCCGGCCACCAATGTAAGTACATCGTACATTTTTGCAATGAACCAGGATTTCTTTGCCTATCCCAATAATTTCAACCATTATGCAAATTATTACCGAAACACTTTCCAGCACGGGGGTATATCTCTCGAGGAAATGCTAATCCCAATTGTAAAACTCACACCCAAATAATTGATCTTTTTTGCCTTTTTGCCTCTTAATAATTTGAAGGGCCAGCTCGTTTGAGCCGGTCCTTCTTTTTATTCTCCTTAATTTCTCGCTATTTTCATTCAGGTATTTAGGTTTTTCATTAGTTTTACGGAAAATGATCAACAACAAATTACTATGAAAAAAGGATCAATAGGAATAGACATCGGGGGAACCAATACCACCTTTGGGGTTGTCGATGAAAAAGGCAACATCTTGAAAAGAGGGGCAATACCCACCCCTAAAGAAAACAATGCTAAAAAATTCGTCCAAAATTTATCGGCAGAAATAAAAATTCTGACTGGCACCATTGGCGAACCAATTAATTTGATCGGCATTGGAATAGGTGCCCCCAACGCCAATTACTACAAGGGAACCATCGAAGAAGCCCCTAACCTGGCCTTCAAAGGAGTAGTTCACCTTGTCGACATGATCAAGGAAGAGTTTCCCGGCATCGGAAAAGTAATCATGACCAACGATGCAAACGCTGCAGCAGTTGGTGAAATGATTTACGGCGGTGCAAAAGGAATGAAAAACTTTGTAATGGTTACCCTTGGAACCGGATTAGGAAGCGGCATCGTGGTAAATGGAGAACTTCTCTATGGCCACGATGGATTCGCCGGAGAATTGGGACACATTACCGTGGTACCCGAAGGGCGTATGTGTGGCTGTGGCCAACTGGGGCACCTCGAAACCTACTGTTCAGCCCCGGGTATGGTGCGCACCGCCTTTGAGCTCTTGGCACACCATAATGCCAACGACAGCCTCCTCGCGCGAAAATCGTTCAACGACTTAACATCTAAAGACATTTACGAGGCCG
>CAZSIK010000014.1:0-29443 GCA_964606515.1 uncultured Prolixibacteraceae bacterium | reverse complement strand
CTCCTCAAATCGAGAACGAGTTTCTCTGCACCCTGCGCTTTTAGTTCAAGTAGAGCCGATTTTACCTTTTCAGCACAATCTTTAGTGAAATTCGACAACCGGATAAAACCGGTTTTCCCATCAAGCATTCCTTTATAGGCAATCGGATCGCTGGTGATTTTTTCGCGCACAATGCTGAATTCAATGGGCTTTTTCTCGCCCCACCGCTGCACTTTCACCTTTATTGTCTGCCCAGCTGTGCCTTTCAACAAGTTGCTTACATCTTCGGTATTCATATTTTCGACCGATTTCCCGGCTACTTCAAGAAAAACATCACCGGCGCGCAAACCCGATTTTTCAGCAGGGAAACCTTCGTAAGGTTCCGAAACCACAATTTCTTTTCCGTGTTTACTAATTAAAGCACCAATACCCCCGTACTCGCCGGTGGTCATAAACCTGAAATCTTCAATATCGCTTTCGGGAATGTAGTTGGTATAAGGATCAAGCTTCAACAACATTTTGTCGATGCTTTCCTTAACCAAATCACCCGGGTTAACTTCATCGACATAAAAAGTGTTCAATTCCCTGAAAAGAGTATAATAAATGTCGAGGTTTTTTGAAATCTCAAAATTTTTATTGTCGATGTTGTTCAGCCCCATGAACGACAATCCGCCTGAGATGAAAACCAACACAACAATAAATGTTTTGTTCCTCAATACTTTAATTGCTCCTATCTTCATTTTTTTCAAACTCATATTGCTTAAATTTTCGAATCAGCAAAAATAACATTTCCCTACAGAAAGTCTCTATTAAAAATTGTGAAAGAGATCGCAACACAATCCTTTTGTGTTTTTGCCTGTATCAAAGTTATCTTTTTATTGGTTTTTTTTCAAGGGATCATTTTCAGTGTGAATTGTAGTTCAGTTTTACTACTTTTGCACCCCCTTAGGCAGGGGATTAAATAACAGATTATGATTACAGTATCCGATTTAGCGATTCAATTCGACAAGAAACCCTTGTTCTCCGAAGTCAACATTAAATTCATGCCAGGTAGTTGTTACGGCGTAATTGGCGCCAATGGCGCAGGAAAATCTACCTTCCTGAAAATCATCTCCGGTGACCTCGATCCATCAAGGGGCAACGTTTCAATGGGAACAGGCGAACGACTGTCGGTACTTAAACAAGACCACTTTGCTTTTGATGAATACCCTGTTCTTGAAACAGTATTGCGGGGCCATATTGTATTGTGGAACCTGATGCAGGAAAAAGATGCCCTGTATGCCAAACCCGACTTTAACGAAGAAGATGGGATGAAGGCAGCCAAACTTGAAGACGACTTCGCTACCATGAACGGTTGGAACGCTGAAAGTGATGCCGCTGCTCTGTTAAGCGGACTGGGCATCAAAGAAGAACTTCATTACAAGCTGATGAAAGACCTGAACGGAAAAGAAAAAGTAAAGGTACTGCTGGCCCAGGCCCTCTTTGGAAACCCCGACAACCTACTTCTCGACGAACCCACCAACGACCTCGACCTTGAGACAGTGCTCTGGCTCGAAAACTTCCTGGCCAATTTCGAGAACACAGTAATCGTGGTTTCCCACGACCGTCACTTCCTCGACAATGTGTGCACCGATATAGTTGATATCGATTACGGAAAGATTAATACCTTCTCGGGAAACTATACCTTCTGGTACGAATCAAGTCAGTTGGCTTTAAGGCAACAAGCCAGCGCCAACAAAAAAGCCGAAGAGAAACGAAAGGAATTGCAGGAATTCATTTCCCGGTTCAGCGCCAATGTGGCCAAATCGAAGCAAACCACCAGCCGGAAGAAGATGATTGAAAAGCTGAAAATTGAAGAAATTCAACCCTCGACCCGCCGATACCCGGGCATTATTTTTCAACCCGAACGCCAGGCTGGCGACCGCATCCTTACTGTCGAACACCTTAGCTTCAGCGATGAAAACGGCAGTTTATTCCAGGATGTAAGCTTCACCATTGAAAAGGGCGACAAAGTAGTTTTTATATCTCGCGAAAACCGGGCGGTTACTGAATTATTTAAAATATTGGTTGGAGAAAACGAACTGAAAAACGGAACCATCGAATGGGGCCAAACCATCAAATATGCCTACCTCCCCTTCGACAATACTGGTTACTTCACTAAAGAATACACCTTGCTCGACTGGCTGGCCCAGTTTTCGGCCAACACCGACGAGAACTACCTCAGGGGTTTTCTCGGAAAAATGTTGTTCTCGGGCGAGGAAATCACCAAGAGTTGCCTGGTGCTTTCGGGAGGCGAAAAAATGCGCTGCATGATTGCCCGCATGATGCTGCAAGCCCCTAACGTGGTCCTGCTCGACCACCCAACTAACCACCTCGACCTTGAATCGATCCAGGCCTTCAACAACAACATGAAAGCCTACCCCGGTCAAATCCTGATGGGATCGCACGACCACGAGTTTATCCGAACCGTTTGTTCAAGGGTGATCGAACTCACACCCAATGGCATCATCGACAAGTACATGGACTTTGAAGAGTACCTTGCCGACGAAAGCATCAGGGAAAGAAGAAACAGGATGTACGGGAAAGCCTAATTCTTTTTACACATAATATCTTATTATTTAGCCATTTGCGCTTTATTACACCAAACAGCTAAATTAATATTTTAACAAATGGAAGAATTTTACACTATTTATATCGCTTGCGATATTTATTCAGGTAATTTTTCTATATTTGTATCGCAAACGATATAAATAAAAATGATATGGAACCATTATTTTACGAGTTAAGTGCAAAGACACTGCAAGGTAAAGAGAAGTCGATGGCCGATTATAAAGGCAAAGTAGTAATCGTGGTGAATACAGCGAGCAAATGTGGGCTGACCCCTCAGTACGAGGGACTTGAAAAGCTCTACAGCCAATACCACGATCGTGGTTTGGAAATATTGGGTTTCCCGTGCAACCAGTTTGGAAACCAGGAACCAGGCGATGCAAAAACCATTTCGGAAGGATGCCTGATCAATTATGGGGTTACCTTCCAAATGTTCGAAAAAATTGAAGTGAATGGCAGCAACGCCCACCCTGTTTTTGCATCTCTTAAGAAAAAACTACCCGGCCTGTTGGGTGGAAAAATAAAATGGAATTTCACTAAATTTGTGATCGACCGGAACGGGAAACCCGTAAAAAGGTTTTCGCCTACGACAAAACCCGAAAAAATGGAAGCCTATATTCAAAAGCTTCTTGAGTAACTAAATTTAAACAAGATGGAACCCTACGAGCAATTAAGACTTGATAAGCAACTTTGCTTCCCGTTCTATGCGGTTTCGAGGTTAATTATCAGAAAATATCAGCCTTTTCTCGATGAACTGGGGATTACCTATCCCCAGTATCTTGTTTTGTTGGTGTTGTGGGAAAATGACCGACAACCGGTTAACGACATATCGAAGCGCTTGCATTTAAATACCAACACAATAACACCTTTAATTAACCGTCTGGTCGACCTGGGTATTGTTGAAAAACAAAAGGGTACCGACGATGAACGGAAGATGTATGTATATCTGACTACCAGAGGACAAGCCATGCGCGAACAAGCTGCCGGCATTCCCTCCCGACTAGTGCAAGGTATGAATGTTCAACCCGACCAAGTGGAGGCCTTGCGAAAAATGTTGCACGAAATGATTGAAACACTCAAATAGTCGTTTTCAAATCCTCATTATCTTTTTTTGCAGACCATTTGCCTTTGATCCCCGTTTGTTAAGAATATTGTTGAAAACAAATTGAACATGGGTTAATTCAATTTTGCTGCTCTTCTCATCTTTTCTATATTTTTGCTTAAAAAAAAATGGCCTTATTCCAAAATGAACTGCTCGATTGGTATTATAGCGCTTCTGATTTAGAAGCAGAAATAATCAACGCATTTGTTGCCAAGTTTTCAGGTTTTGATGATTACAATGTATTCCGTGATCTTCAAGGTTATGTTGTCATGAAAGTTTCCCAGGCAGCTATCAAAAAAGAGATAGGACAATTACTTGAAAAAAAAATTATCTTTCATGAAGCAAACAAATACTATATCCATCACGATTTAAAACTTGCCCTTTTCCCCAATATTGTTCATTACAAGCATTGTTCCCGGCAAATTGAAACGTTTCAAAGAGATTCATTTTTTTATTGGAGAAACAGTCCGGAAGACCATTTGCGTAATTTCCTCTACGGAATTTTTACCAACAATCCGGAATACTCCGTAAAGGCGGTTGACAAAATAATGGAAAGCCCCACCCATTACTTTTACTATTTTTTGTCAATGATAAAAAACCCTGATTATGATATAGTTTGGGATCATTCAAAGAAACTTTCCATACGATTTTTCAATTTATTATCGGAAAATATTTTCTATATACTTACTGATTACGATAAGATACTCGACTTTTTTAAACGAAACCCCGGAAATAGTGGAAAAACCCTTATCGCCCGTATCGAACTTTTACAGGGGAATACCGAGGCTGCGTTGAAAGCAAGTAAAGACCCAAAGAATTACGACGAACTCTTGCTCCGCGCTCAAGCTGAATTATTTTCGGGAAATTTTGCCCAGTCGATCGAATTTTTCGAGAAAGCCCGCGTAACCGATTGGGAGGGGCAAAAAATGTCTCGTTTCGACTTTGATGTTGGCAACGAGTTTTTTGCCTGGCTTAACTACATTTTTATGCCAGAGAACCTAAACCAGAAAAAGCTCGACACTTTTATCCGCAAGATCATCAAAAATTCAAATACCTGGCATGCCCATCTCATGCCATTGGCCGCTATGCTGAAGAAAGACCTTGTCATGGCCAAAAACAGCATAAATAATTGGGCCAACTTTGATGAAAGCCTATATTCGTTGATCGCCTTGATCAATTCATACATCATCGAAGGATCGCTAAACGATAACCAACAGAAATTCGCCATAAAGTTTTGCAAACTTTTAAAAAACAATAACGAATGGCTTTTACTTAACGAGCTGAATTTCATACTCGAGAGCTCGGGCTATGCTGTCCCTATTGACTTACAAATTCCAGAACAGGTTGTTAATATACCCAAACCCATACTTTCTTCTTTGGAAAAGCAGGAGAAATGGGAGATTGTAAACCTGCTGGGTGGCGCAGGTAAGGCCGATGCGTTGGGCAAAGAACAGAAAACCGTACGCGTTGCATACCTTATCAGCCTCGACAACTACCATATACAGCCCGTTCTTCAAACCTACAGTGCAAAAAATGGTTGGACCTTAGGGCGTAACATTGCGATGAAGCGCTTCAAGGAAAAAAGTGTAGAGGGCATGACCGAGCAAGATTTCCGGATTGCTTCAACAGTACAGTCCCTTTCGGGCTATTATGGTGCCGTGGAGTATGAGTTTCAAAAGGACAAGGCATTGTCAGAATTGTGTGGCCACCCCTATTTATTTATGTTCCAAAACCCGGAAATACCTGTTGAGTTGGTGAAAGATGGGCCAGTACTGTACACAGAAGAAACAAAAAACGGTATCAAGCTGAAGACCAATATATCGAATCCACGTGAAAGCCAAATAATTATTCGCGAAACCCAGACCCGTAGCCGCATCATTAGTTTAACACCGCAGCAACAGAAAGTGGTTCAAATGATCCATCAGGGCATTGTTGTACCCAAAAAAGGGAAGGAAAAATTGCTCAAAACCATTTCACAATTGAGCAGTGTTATGTCGGTTCATTCAGACCTTGTACAAGAATCGGGCGATTTGAAGACCCTTGAAGCCGACAGCCGTATTCGTTTACAAATTGTGCCCATGGGCGATGGCTTAAAGGCCGAAATGTTTGTTAAACCCTTCAATACAGAGCCGCCGTATTTCAAACCCGGAAAAGGAGGAAAGGTGGCATACGGCACAGTGGGAAAAGAAAAGTACCAGGCATTGCGCAATATTGAAGTCGAAATGAACCATGCCGCCAGGGTCAATAATGCAGTGAACGAACTATTGGATACTGACCTTGTGAACGAGGCCGTTCATTTCCATGATCCTTACGAATGCCTTGAACTGCTTGATATTGCTAACAAATACCGCGATATTGCCGTGGTTGAATGGCCCGAAGGTGAGCGTTTCAAGCTCAGGAAATATGCTTCGTTGGGAAACCTTCACCTAAACATAAAGGGCAAAAACAATTGGTTCGAAATGGACGGTAGCCTTCAGGTCGATGAAGAAACGGTACTTTCCGTTCAAAAGCTTTTACAAATGAGCAAAAATGCAAGAGGTCGATTTATCGAACTGGGCGATGGCGAATTCCTTTCACTAACAGCAGAACTTAAAAAGCACCTGGATGAATTGTCAGTTTTTGCACAAGAGGATAAATCGAAACTGAAAATCAATTTCTTCGCAGCACAAGCGATCGATGCGCTAACCGAAGAAGCTGGTTCGTTCAAGGCCGATAAGGCATGGAAGGAACTCCAAAATAAAATTACCAAAAGTGAAACGATTGAAATATCGGTACCCACCACCCTCGATGCCGAGCTGCGCGCCTATCAGGAAGAAGGCTTCCGCTGGTTGATGCGACTGAATGCCTGGGGTGCTGGTGCCTGCCTTGCCGACGATATGGGCTTGGGCAAAACCCTGCAAGCCATTGCTGCCATGCTCCACCTGGCTCCCAACGGACCTTCGTTGGTGGTTTGCCCGGCATCGGTAATTAACAACTGGTGCAACGAGCTTGCCAAATTTGCGCCTTCCTTGAACCCCCTTATTCTTAAGCCCGGAAATGCCCGCAAGGAAACCTTTGCCTCGCTTGGGGCATTCGATGTGCTGGTGATTTCGTATGGCTTATTGCAATCAGAGGAAGAAACCATAACTGCCATCGACTGGACCACGGCAGTTCTCGACGAAGCCCATGCCATCAAGAACACCAACACCAAATCGTCGAAAGCCGCCATGGGCATCAAGGCCGGCTTTCGTCTGGCCCTTACCGGAACCCCGGTTCAAAACCACCTGGGCGAGCTCTGGAACTTATTCCAGTTCTGTAACCCAGGGTTATTGGGCAGTTTACAGCAATTTACCAAGCGGTATGTAAAATCGGAATTGCCCGAGCAAAAAGTACATCTAAAAAAATTGATCTCTCCATTCATCTTAAGGCGAACGAAGAATAAGGTATTGAGCGAACTGCCACCAAAAACCGAAATTACCCACAATGTAGAGCTCAGCAAAGAAGAACTTGCCTTTTACGAAGCTTTGCGCCGTCAGGCCATCTCGATGATTGAGTCGGGCGGAGGAAATGCCGGACAACAGCACCTGCAAGCCCTGGCCGAGATTACCCGCTTACGTTTGGCCTGCTGCAACACGGCCCTGGTCAATGCCGACATCGAATTGCCATCGTCCAAACTGGTTGCCTTCATCGAAATAATTGAAGAGCTGCGAGTCAACAGCCACCGCGCCCTGGTGTTCAGCCAGTTTATCGGCCACCTGGCCATTGTGCGCCAGTCGCTCGACAAAATGGGCATCAGTTACCAGTACCTCGATGGCAGCACCTCGTTGCCCGAGCGCGAAAAAGCCGTAAATGCATTCCAGGCTGGAAAGGGCGAGTTGTTCCTGATCAGCCTCAAAGCCGGAGGTCTTGGCCTGAATCTAACGGCTGCCGACTACGTGATCCACCTTGACCCTTGGTGGAACCCTGCCATCGAAGACCAGGCCAGCGACCGTGCCCACCGCATTGGGCAAAGCCGACCAGTAACCATTTACCGCTTGGTGACCAAAAACACCATCGAGGAAAAGATTTTGCAGCTGCATGCCACCAAGCGCGACATGGCCGATATGCTTCTTGAGGGCAGCGACCAAAACAGCAGGCTGAGCACAAAGGAATTATTGGAATTGTTAAGGGAGTAGTTTCTCTTACCTCCTGTTCCAAATTACAATTGCTTCTTGCATCCAAAATGGGTGTACCTTTTTGGATGATAGCTTTCACTTTCGTTTTGAAAAAGATAAATCTTCACCATTTTTATAAAAATGTAACTTTCCGCCCTCCCCGGGGAACATACCATTCAGAAAGCAAAACAAAGAAGGATGACCGGACCACAGAACCAATTCATGGCGCTTTACGGGCCACTGCACCAACGGCTGAGCAACTACTGCCGCAGCATGGCCCGCAACCGCACCGATGCCGATGACCTGCTGCACGATACCATTCTGGCCGCGTATAGTCAATTTGAGGAGCTGGAGAATCCCGACCGTTTTGCCGGATACCTTTTCACCATTGCCAGCAACCTGTTTAAGAAACAGCTCCGACGAAAGAAATTCCGTGGCAGGTACGACGAAAAGGAGGCATTGATGCTGGAAGATTTGGCTGCAGACAACGAAACCCGTGCCGAACTTTCGCTCATCATGCAGAAAATGGAACTGCTCCCCGCGTTACAAAGGGAGGCTCTTATCCTCTTCCACATCAGCGATTTGCCGATGGAAGAGATACGCAACATCCAGGGAGGAAGCCTGTCGGCAGTGAAACAGCGCATCAAACGCGGTCGCGAACGCCTGATGCAACTGTGTACCGAACGGCAGCAAACAGTAATCACCTTATTCTTTTAACCCATGAAGAACGAAAACAATATCGACAACTTTTTCGACAGGGTTAAACAAAACCCTCCGCTGATACCCATTGAAAAGGTGCACCAAATAATAAACAGCCCTAAAGCCAAGGCCAGGCTAAAGGGCAACAACCGAAACCTTTTAAAATTTACAATTATGACAACAATTTTTGCAGTGATAGTGAGTGCCATACTGTTTTGGCCGGGAAGAAAAGCTGAGAATTCTATTAAAATTAAAGATATGAATCAAAATGAAATTAATCTATTAGTTAATTCAAATCAAAGAGATTACGATCTAATTAAAACTGCTTTAATTCCAACAGAATTAAAAATCTCAGAAAATGAAATTTTGAGTTCTATCTCAATTGAAAATGAAACAGGAAATTCGGATAATGTTCAACCTGATAATTCTACGCTTACTGAACAAAAGAATAAAACTTTTCCCTTGATAGCTGAAAAAGATACAAACGGGGAAAGTGAGAGTGCTTTTAAGAAGGATCAAAAAACCGAATGGAAAAGTGATAACTTTAAAACGCAGGGAAAAATTTATCAAGAACAAATTCTTGATAGCACTATTTCTATTGAGCTAACAAAAAATCAATTAGAGACTTTTGGTTTTGCATCAACAGATACATCGCTTGAGTTGGTTTTTCAGGTAGATGGTCGAATTATGGCCACTATAATAACTAATGGAAGTTCCTCAATATGTGTGGATGTTGATGGTTATAATAAATGGGAACATGCAACAAAGAAGTATGTAAATCCATCAAAAAGTAATGATCTAAATGAGAACATAATTCCTATATTAATAACAGATAAGGAAGGACAAGGTTGGTTAAAGTTAAGACTTACAGAAGATTTGAAAAGGCAGTTGTTCTCAGTAAAATTGGCTAAAGATTATAGGACTTTAATCCCAATTATTATTAAAAAGAATACTTTCAAAAGTCAGCCTATAAGTGATAAAATTTTTTGGTTTCTTCCAACCGACGAATTTTTTAATCGATTACCTCCGGAGATAAGCAATGGATTTTTGAAAGAGTACAACTACATCACTGCCGAAGACAAATCGACTCTTGCTAAGCCCGAGTGCAAGTATTTCGAAGAGTGCAAGAACACGTTAGTATTGACAAATTTCAAAGCTTATCCCAACCCAGCCCAAAACCAGTTAAGTGTAAGTTTCGAACTGCCCGATGCTATTAACGGGCGCATTTCGCTGGTTGACCTTGCCGGGCGCGAAAGGCAGGTGCTGCATCAGCAAAGCCAATTCGCAGCAGGGTCTCACCAATTCGATTTCGACCTGAGTTCCGTTGCCGAAGGGATTTACCTACTAACCCTCTACTCCGACAAAGGTGTGCAAACGCAAAGGTTGATGGTGGTGCGGTAATTCACAAAAGCTAAAATTTCAGAACACAATAGGCTGCCTAATCGTTTTAGACAGCCTATTATTTTATCTCAAAAATCTTATTTAGCTACAAACCGAAAGCGATATTGAGTTATTATAATTATTTCTTGAATAATTCAAGGTAGTCGTTAAACACATAAAGCTTATTCCGCTGAGCACCGGTTATTTCTTTCAAAATTTCCAGTCGTTCAAGGTCTTCAAGCATTTTGTAGTTGGTGGCTTTCGATTTTCCGGTGATTTTTGAAACCCTTGCAATGTCGATAATGGGTTGGTTGTATAAATATTCAATAATTTTTCTTGCCTCGTTTATCCTGTTGCCCAACGACTGTAATTTGATGTCGAGGCTTTTTTGGAGCTGTAATATTCCGTCAAAGGTTTCCACACCTTTCTTTGAAATTTCTATGACACCTGTTAAAAAGAACTTTATCCATTGGTTAATATCATTATGTGTCCTTACCCTTGTTAAGTTGTCGTAGTAAAACATTCTGTGCCTTTCGAAGAAGTCGGAGAGGTATAAAATTGGTCTTTTAAGAATTCCCTTATCAACCAAATAAAGGGTTATCAACAACCGACCCACTCTGCCATTTCCATCAAGAAAAGGGTGTATTGTTTCAAACTGATAGTGGATGATGGCAATTTTAATCAACTCGGGCAACATATTTAGCTCATCGTTGGCAAAGAATTCAATATCAGATATCAGTTCAGGAATAGAAGTGTGCACCGGTGGAATAAAAACAGCATCGCTAAGCGAAGCTCCACCAATCCAGTTTTGGCTTGTACGAAATTCTCCTGGTTGCTTGTGGCTTCCCCTTACCCCTTGAAGCAGTATAGCATGGGTTTCTTTAATCAAACGGGCAGAAAATGGTAGCCGATGCAATTGCTGAACAGCCTCGTTCATTGCACTAATGTAGTTCTGAACTTCTTCCCAGTCATCCTTTTTCTCAAAGGCAATCTGAGTTTTTTCGAGGAATGCTTCTTCCATATTGGTTTGAGTGCCTTCTATTTTCGACGATTGCGTTGCCTCTTTCGCTATGTGCATCCTGATGTACAGGTCAATGTTCACATATTCAGAATACATATCAAGTCTGCCAATTGACCTGTCGGCTTTGCTCAATAGCTGGACTATCTCCATGTCTGATAGTTGCCATTTACGGTTAATGAAGTTTGGTTCAAAACTTTTGTACGAAATCTGTTTCACAAATTTGCCTGCAACAAAATCCTTCATGATTACTATTTTTTGAACAAAAATAAGAATAAAAAATTTCTTGGTTTAGATTTTGGTTTATTTTCTAAACTAAGAATGTTTTTATTCTTATCAATTAGTCATTTTCTAAACTAACGAAATAACAATTCTTGTTTTCTGGCTGTTTTCTAAACTGCCCTTCACAAAATGTTTTCAACCTCGTTGAAACTTTTCGCCCCTGCTATGGTACTTTTAGCAAAATATCTAATCAAACAGCTTTTGGAAGAACAACAACATACCCGTTTTTTATCGCTGTACAAGCCCATTTCCGCGAGGCTCTCGAACTATTGCCGGCACATTACCGATTCGCCCGCCGATGCCGAAGATTTGCTGCACGACACCATTTTGGCAACCTTCGAAAAAATGGATCAACTTAAGTCCGACGCAGCATTTCCCGCTTTTATGTATGCCACAGCCTACAACATTTACAGCAAACAGTTGCGCCGGCGTAAATTTAAGGGCAGGTACAGCGAAACGGCAGCTGCCTTCCTGAAAGATGCCCAAACATCGGCGGAGCTGCTTACCGACCTGAACCTCATTTTCGAGAAAATGAAAAAGCTGCCGACAGCGCAACACGAAGCAATGATGCTGTTTTACGTTGCCGACCTGCCGCTCGAAGAGATCAGGAACATACAGCAAACCAGTCTTTCGGCAGTGAAATTACGAATCAGGTATGGGAAGGAAAAACTGCTGAAACTGCTGAACGAGCAGCAAAAGCAAATAGTATTAACCCTGTTTTGAAAGGAGGAGCTATGAAGAAGAAATTTGAAACAAGCGATATCGAGCAATATTTTCAGATCACGAACAACATTGCTCCCATATATGACAAAGAAAAGGTGCACCAACTTATAAACAGTCACAAGGCCAAGGCCAGGCTAAAGGACAAACAAAGAAACCTTTTAAAATTTACGATTATGACAACAATTTTCGCAGTGATAATAAGTGCCGTACTGTTCTGGCCGGGAGAAGATTCCAGGTTTCAGGTTTCAGATTCCAAGTTTCAGGTTTCAGATTCCAAGTTTCAGGTTTCAGATTCCAGATTGGAGGTTTCAGGTTCCAAATTTCAGGTTGAACCATCTAAGCAAGGATCGGGAAAAGTTGAAAATGATTTGACCTTTGCCGGAACTACGGAATTAGATAGTGTCGATGAAATGATTGCTATGGCGGGCCGGAACAGAGGAACTTTTGAGGAAACAGACAACAATTTGGTTGTTTCTGATATTGTGCAAGTTAATCAAAAAATCTTTGCAACTAAACTCCCTGACGAGAAAAAGCCCATTGATTTCGACCCGTCAACCATTCTGCCAACCGATGGTAGCAGGTTTATAATGAAAATAAGTGTAGACGAATTCAGGAAATTGGGTTTTCAGATCATCGATAGTATTGACATTCAATCTAAAAACATTACACTGGACGAATTAAAAGAAAGGGTATTCTTTGATTTTCCGACCGGTTTTCCATATGGATTTGTGAATGAAAATGGTTATTATTACGTTGTTCGATTTAATCCTGAAATATGGAAAAATAGGTCCGAAAAAAATAGAACTGATTTCTATCCGCTGTTTAAAACGAACTGTTTTGTAAGCAACGTATTCCCGTGCCAAGAACCGCCATATCCCGACCAGAGTAAATTCCATTTGGTCAACGACACATTGTTGCCGATACTGTTTTCCACATTCAACCAATTGGATAATGAAATATTTTGGTTTGTTTCTTCCGATGAAATGTATAAGATTCTTGAAAAGAACCACAAACCTGCTCTTGATGAGTTCAAGAAATACAAATCATTCAAAAAGCACTTTCCATCAACAGACCTAATTCTATACCAAGCTCCTTTCTCCATCGATGAATCAAAAATATTGAAACTTGGTCATGTTGAACTTGAAAATATTGGGTTCCGTTTTTTCGAAGATTCGATAAACTATCAGGGAAGACATGAGAAGTTTGCTTTTCAATTTTATTTAAGAAAAAAGGGAGCATTAGGATGGAAAACATCGACTAAAGAGTACAGTACGAAAATCGTTAATAGTAGCCTTGCCATTCTTGTAACCCGTAAAGACGGATCGCCGATCTCCAAAGGTTTGTTGCCCTATTTTATTGAAAATACTGATGGCGAATTATTTGACATACCTCATTTAATTCCTGTTATGGTTAAGACGGGCGATCAATTTTTTCGACCCTATCGTGAAATATTGTTCTGGTTTTTACCGACAAGCAGTTTTTTCGATTCCCTTCCCGACAGCATCGGCTATCAACTTCGCAAAGAGTACAACTACATCACCGCCGAAGACAAGTCGAAACTTGTTCAGCCCGAATGCAAATACTTCGACGAGTGCAAAAACACACTGAAGGTCTCCAATTTTAGGGCATATCCCAACCCAGTAAGCAACCAGATAACGTTAAGTTTTACCCTGCCCGAATCCATTGAAGGCCGTATTACACTAGTCGATCTTTCTGGGCGCGAACGGCAGGCGCTGCACCCGCAAAGCCAATTCGCAGCCGGGCTGCACCAATTCGATTTCGACCTGAGTTCCGTTGCCGAAGGGATTTACCTCCTTACCCTATACTCCGACAAAGGAGTGCAAACGCAAAGGTTGATGGTGGTACGGTAATTTCTTATTTGATATCTTATTGTTATTCTGATGGTTTGATTATATTTGTACAATTTTGAACTCATGCTTCAAAATTGTACAAATATGATTATCGAAAGAGAAATTCACAAAGAACTACTTGCGTTATCGGGCCAATATATTAGGTATAATACAAAACATGGTATTGTTGTTATACCTGATCATGGTTTCAGTAAAGACCTTCAGACAGGAACAGAAAATAGCATTTTAAAACAGGCAGGATTAAAATGAAATATGTAGTTATCATCGAAAAATGCAAAAATGGAGGGTACAGCGCTTATGTGCCCGATTTGCCAGGTTGTATCAGCGTTGGAGAAACCATTGAAGAGATTGAATTGAATATCAAAGAAGCAGTCGATCTCTATCTCGAAGAACTCAAAATAGACAATAAACCTGTTCCTATGCCTCAATCAGTGGCAATCAGTTTAGCTGTTTAATCAAAAAGCGAATGTATTGAATATCAAAATCCCTTCTGTTACCCCTTCTTCAATTTCCTGTATTGTTGGGGTGAACTCCCCATAATTTTTTTAAAAACCCTTGAAAAATAGAACGGATCCTCGTATCCGGTTTTCCGGGCAATTTCACCGGTTTTCAACCCTGAAAAATCGAGAAGCTGGCAGGCTTGCTGAATTCGTAGGTGGGTCAGGTAGTCGAGGGGGGTTCGCTGGGTCTTGCTTTTAAAAAGAAAACAGAAATGCGAGAGGGAGAGTCCGCAAGAGGAGGCAATCGTTTCGAGGCTCAGTTTTTCCGACAGATTGGCCCGCATGTACTCGATAGAACGGCTAACCGGATCGGTCTGGCTCATCTCCTTGATTTTCCTGAACTGCGACAAATACTTAAACGACCCTAACATGTGCCACAAACAGATGCTGGCATATTCGAGGTTGTCGATACTATACCCCATTTCGAGATTTCGGTAGATCTCTTCAAACAGCAGGATGCGGTCGGTAAATCGGGCATTCCGCGCCAGGTCGATTTCGATGGCCTGGTTGGGCCGGTCGATCAGTCGTGAAGCCATAACACCTGAAAAGTGCATCCAATAGATCGACCAGGGCGATTCCCGGTCGGCGCCATACTGATGAGGAGTACCTGCCGGGATAACGAAATAGTGATTGGGCTTTACTTGCTGAACACCTTCACCGGTATCGAACCACCCCTTCCCATCGATGCAATAAATCAGAATATTTTGCAGGGAGCCTTCATCTCGTCTCCGAAAATGATGAAGTGCATGCGGATAAAACCCAATATCTGTAACAAAGAGTTGCCCGGTTAGAGGGTTGCTTCGCAATTCACTCACAATAACCTCAGGCAATACCATCATCTTTTGGCCTTCAAAGCCTTCGTTTTTTATCATGGTTACAAGATTTATTCTGTTCAAAAACAGTCAAAATTCAACAAATGGATAAAAACCGGAAGATAATCCATAAAATTCAAAATAATTTCTATTTGAGATGGTTTTTTTATCCCATAGCTTTGTTGACAATTCACTAAATCGACTATGATGATACCAACTCAACCTTTTAATACCCGTTTCCTATTGGCCATTTCGATGGTATCGGCTATGGGTGGACTCCTTTTCGGCTACGACTGGGTGGTTATCGGTGGTGCAAAACCATTTTACGAAGCCTATTTCAATATTGCCGGCTCTGCCTCCCTGCAAGGCTGGGCGGTTAGTTGTGCGCTGGTAGGCTGTATACTTGGCGCATTGCTTTCAGGCCTTCTTAGCGACCGGTATGGACGCAAGAACCTGCTTATCGTTGCATCGGTGCTGTTTACCGTTTCGGCCATTGGGACCGGGGCAGCGAACAACTTCAACGCTTTTGTGTGGTACCGTATGCTGGGTGGCATCGGTATCGGGCTGGCTTCGACCCTTTCGCCCATGTACATTGCCGAAATTGCACCGGCAGCGATCCGGGGTAAATATGTTTCGATCAACCAGCTTACTATCGTGATCGGTATTCTGTTGGCACAGATCACCAACTACCTGATTGCCGACAAAGTGGCCGACCAGTCGACTACCGAACAAATCGTCAGCTCGTGGAACGGACAAACCGGCTGGCGCTGGATGTTCTGGGCTGAAGTAATACCTGCCGGGCTTTTCTTTTTTCTAATGTGGTTAGTGCCCGAGAGCCCCCGGTTCCTTGCCAAAGCACACAAACACGACAAAGTATTTTCGATATTGAAAAAAATTGGGGGTGAAGGATATGCCCGCAAAGCCACCAGCGAGATTGAAGAGACACTGAAAGACAGCTCGGGCAAAATAAACCTTAAAGCCATTCTTTCGCCAAAAATCCTGAGCATCGTAATTATCGGGGTCATCATTGCTGCTTTTCAGCAGTGGTGCGGTATCAATGTTATTTTCATGTATGCCGATGAGATCTTTAAAGCAGCCGGGTATTCGGTTTCCGATATGCTTTTCAATATTGTTATTACCGGAAGCGTCAACCTGGTGTTCACCTTTGTGGCCATGTACACGGTCGATCGCATTGGCCGGAAAACATTGATGCTGATTGGCTCGGGTGGATTGGCTATTATCTACACGGTTTTGGGAACGCTTTACGCTATGGGCGTACAAGGTTGGCCTTTGCTGGTCCTGGTTGTTCTCGCCATTGCCTGTTATGCCATGACCCTAGCGCCCATAACCTGGGTGGTACTTTCGGAAATATTCCCCAATAAAGTACGCGGAACGGCCATGGCCATCGCTACCCTCTCGCTATGGATTGCCAGTACCTTGCTTACCTACTTTTTTCCCATCGTTAACAAGGCATTAAATGCATCGGGCAGCTTCTGGTTGTTTGCAGGTATTTGTGTTTTCGGATTCTTTTACATCAGGGCTAAACTGGTTGAGACCAAGGGGAAGACGCTGGAGGAGATTGAAAGGATGTAATTGGTGAATTGGCGAACCACATAGGAACAATAGGTCACAATAGAAAGCAAACAAAAAATTGTCAAATATCGATTCAAAGGGATAGGAAGCGATTCCCCTCCTTGGAGGGGTTAGGGGTGGGTTTCTTGATAATGTTTCGTGGATCTACGGAAAAACACATCCAATCCTTTGGGGAACAAGCTCGCAGAATTGGAAATATCCAATATTCAATATCGAACAACCAGTTTTCTGAATGAAAAACAAGAAATAAAAAACAAGAAATAAGGAATGAAAAACAAAAGTCTAATTATCGGTATTGTTCTGATTTCGATGATTGCCTGTAAAGAACAGGTAATTCAGCAAAAAATCGATCTGGATGGAACGTGGAACTACGCGTTAGACCCTTCCGACCGGGGTTTTTCCGAAGGCTGGTTCAATCAGGTTTTAAACGATACGTTACATTTGCCAGGTTCGCTCACCTCGAACGGAATAGGTGATGAAATAACCCTGACAACTCCCTGGATCGGCCAGATAGTCGACAGTTCGTTCTACAAGAAACCGGAATACGAAAAATTCCGTCAACCCGGGAACATCAAAGTCCCATTCTGGCTGCAGCCTGTTAAATATTACAAAGGCACTGCCTGGTATCAGAAAGAGGTCGATATTCCAGAGGAATGGGAAGGAAAATCGATTGGCATGTTCCTCGAACGTTGCCACTGGGAGAGCCGGCTATGGGTCGACGGGCTGGAAGCAGGATTGCAAAACTCGCTGGGGACACCGCACCAATATGATTTAACAAAGCTATTGACCCCCGGCAAACACCAGTTGACAATGTGCATCGATAACCGGGTGAAAGATTTCGACCCGGGTGTAAACTCGCACAGCATTTCCGACCATACCCAAAGCAACTGGAACGGTGTTGCAGGGCAAATGTACCTCGAAGCCCGTCCGCTTATTAAAATCCAAAACATACAGGTTTATCCCAACATTCATGACAAGACCGCTTTGGTGAAAGTGTTCGTGCTGAATCCAACCGGGAAAGCCACTTCTGCAAAACTCACACTGAATGTAACCGAAACCGGGGAAAAGAAAACAGAAAAGTTCGATTTAGATAAAGTTGAAAACTCATTGGAACTCACTCTTTCCTTGGGCAACAAGATGAAGCTATGGAATGAGTTCAATCCGAATATTTACACATTGGAAGTCAGTTTAAGCGATCCGGCTTCGGGCGAAACCGATATCCAAACTACCACTTTTGGGATGCGCGAATTCAAAACCATCGGGAACCAACTGACCATAAATGGCAACCCTGTATTCCTTCGCGGAACATTAGAGTGCGCCATCTTTCCAAAAACCGGGTATCCCGCGACCGATACCGAAGAGTGGTCGCGTATTTTCAAGGTTTGTCGCGACCATGGGTTGAACCACATGCGCTTCCACTCGTGGTGCCCGCCAAAAGCAGCTTTCGAAGCAGCCGACCGGGCCGGGTTTTACCTCCAGGTTGAATGCTCCTCATGGGCCAACCAGTCGACCACCCTTGGCGATGGCTTACCATTCGACCAATATGTTTATGAAGAGAGCCGGCGTATGATTGAACAATACGGTAACCACCCGTCGTTTGTGATGATGGCCTACGGCAATGAACCCGGAGGCCCCATGCAATCGTCCTTTTTAACCGGTTTTGTAAATTACTGGAAAAACCTCGACAATCGCAGGATTTACACCTCGGCAGCCGGCTGGCCCAATCTGCCGGTGAACGATTACATCAGCGATTCCGAGCCACGCATCCAACACTGGGGTGCCGGGTTGAAAAGCATTATTAACGGTCAGTCGCCCCGCACCGATTACGATTGGACCTACCACAATTCGAAATTTCCACAACAGCCGGTGGTCAGTCACGAAATCGGACAATGGTGTGTTTATCCCAATTTCAAAGAGATTGCCAAATACGATGGGGTGCTGAAAGCACGTAACTTCGAGTTATTTCAGGAAACATTAAAAGAGCATGGCATGGCGCACCTGGCCGACAGCTTTTTACTGGCTTCGGGCAAATTGCAGGCATTGTGCTATAAAGCCGATATTGAAGCAGCACTGCGTACCCCCAAATTCGGGGGCTTCCAACTGCTCGACCTGCACGATTTTCCCGGACAGGGAACCGCACTGGTAGGCGTTCTCGATCCGTTCTGGGAAGAGAAAGGCTACATCAAACCAGCCGAATACAAACGTTTTTGCAACTCAACGGTTCCGTTGGCACGCATGAAAAAACTGATTTACACCAACAACGAAACCTTTGAAGCATCGGTTGAGGTTGCCCATTATGGAGAAAGCCCCATCAACGCTTGTACACCGGAATGGAAAATTACCAACCAGACAGGCCAATTGATCCAATCGGGTACATTGGCTCAAACCGATATCCCGCTGGGGAATGCTTTCAAACTGGGTGAAATTTCATTTCCACTCGCTTCAATTTCAACAGCTGAAAAATTGGTTTTCGAAGTCACCGTTCATAATTTGAGCAACAGCTGGGACTTCTGGGTTTATCCAAGCAAAAATGAGTTGATTCAGGGTGAAAAAAATATTCGGGTTGTTCAAAACTGGGATGCGCAAACTGTTCAGTTTTTAAAAAACGGAGGCTCTGTTTTGCTCAACCTGAAAAAAGGTTCACTTTCGAAAGAGATGGGTGGCAACATCCAGATCGGCTTTTCCAGCATTTTTTGGAATACGGCATGGACAGGTGGACAAGCTCCGCATACCCTGGGCATTTTATGTAACCCTGGTCACCCTGCACTGGCTGATTTTCCGACTGAATACCACAGCAACTACCAGTGGTGGGATGCCATGAGCCACTCAGGCGCCATCGAGTTCAGCAAAATTTCAAACAAGATTCAACCCATTGTACGGGTAATCGACGACTGGGTAAGCAACCGCCCGTTGGCCTTGCTTTTTGAAGCCAAAATCGGAAAAGGCAAGCTTCTCGTATCAGGTATTGATCTTACAGCCGACCTCGACAAGCGCCCTGAAGCCCGGCAATTGCTTTTCAGCCTGAAGAAATACATGTTGGGAAACGAGTTTAATCCGGAAGTTGAAATAGGAGCGGAATTTATGCGAAAATTGACAGCAAATAAATAATAAGGAACAAGAAATAAGAAATGAAAGCCCCAACGGGGCGAAAGCAATAGCCAGGGGCAAACGACCGAAGAGAGTGCCGCCCTTGGTGCTTGAATGGGTTCATTAATCGGTCGATCCGCAAATAATGTTCGAAGGGCAAATGCAGTATCGACCGGAGTTGAGAAAAACAAAATAAGGAAAAACGAATAAAATGAAAAACTCACAACACTTAGAGGATAAATCATTTATGGATAGAAAGCGACAACCAGAGGGGGTACTTGCCTGGCACGAAAAAGTCATCATCCCCACCTACGAAATAGGAAAGCCCGAAAAAAATCCCATCTTTCTTGAAAAACGGGTTTATCAAGGAAGCAGTGGAGTGGTTTATCCTCATCCGGTGATCGAAAAGATATCGGATGAAAAAGTGGACAAAGAGTGGAATGCTGTTTACCTCGAAAACGATTTCGTGAAAATCATGATCCTGCCCGAACTGGGTGGCCGGGTACAGATGGCCTACGACAAAACCAAACAACGCCATTTTGTCTATTACAACCAGGTGATCAAACCGGCGCTGGTGGGATTAACCGGACCATGGATCTCGGGCGGCATAGAATTCAACTGGCCGCAACACCACCGCCCTTCCACCTACCAACCTGTCGATTGCAAAATCGAAAATAATTCAGATGGCAGCGTTACGGTTTGGTGCAGCGAAATCGAACGGATGTTCCGCACCCGTGGCATGGCCGGGTTCACGTTATATCCCGATAAATCGTACCTCGAAATAAAAGTCAGATTATACAACCGCACTGCCCAGCCCCAAACGTTTCTTTGGTGGGCCAACCCCGCTGTGCTGGTAAACGACGAATACCAATCGGTATTCCCTCCCGATGTGAATGCAGTCTTCGACCACGGCAAGCGTGATGTGTCGAAATTCCCAATTGCTACCGGCACATATTACAAAATGGATTACTCGACTGGGGTTGATATTTCGCGCTATAAAAATATTCCTGTTCCCACTTCGTATATGGCCATCCGAAGCCAATATAATTTTGTGGGTGGTTACGAGAACGACACCAAAGGAGGGCTGCTTCATGTGGCCAACCACCATGTTTCGCCTGGAAAAAAGCAGTGGACCTGGGGCAACAGCGATTTCGGGCAAGCCTGGGACCGCAACCTTACCGACGAAGATGGTCCCTATATCGAACTGATGTG
Source organism: uncultured Prolixibacteraceae bacterium (assembly GCA_964606515.1). GTDB lineage: Bacteria > Bacteroidota > Bacteroidia > Bacteroidales > Prolixibacteraceae > CAZSIK01. Next base: position 8,445 of record CAZSIK010000014.1, on the reverse strand, counting down.
TGGTGTGTACACCGACAACCAGCCCGACTTTTCGTGGCTCATGCCTTATGAAGAAAAGTCGTTTTGCCAGTATTTTATGCCCTACCGCGACCTTGGCGTTGTGAAAAATGCATCGAAAGAAGCGATGCTGAACCTTGAATTCGAAGAGGGAAATGCCATTGTAAAAGTATATGCCACGGGAATATTCCCCGCCTCGGTCATCCAGCTTTCAACTCAAGGCAAAACTATTTTCAAGGAGACTTTCGATCTGCATCCTTCGACCTCGTACGAAAAAAGGGTTGCCATCGATCCGACCGTAACCAAAGAGGATTTCCATCTTGAAGTACGCGATTCGAAAGGCAAACTACTCATCGACTGGAGGCCTGAAAAAGAAACCATTAAGCCCATTCCCGATCCGGCTAAACCGGCCAGGGAACCTTCAGAAATCCTCAACAACGAACAACTTTATCTCACCGGTCTTCACCTGGAGCAATATCGGCACGCCACATACAATGCTGCCGATTACTACCGTGAAGCACTCGACCGCGATCCGGGCGATGTGCGTTGCAACAATGCCATGGGGCTTCTGCTTTTACGAAAAGGCCAATTTGCCGGGGCTGAACCCTATTTCCGCAAGGCCATTGAAACATTGACCGACAGGAATCCAAATCCTTACGATGGTGAACCGCTTTTCAACCTGGGTCTTTGCCTGCGTTTCTTTGATCGGGACGATGAAGCATTTGACTGGTTTTACAAATCGGTCTGGAACGCTGCCTGGATTGACAGCGGCTACTTTCATCTGGCGCAAATCGCAGCCAGGCGCGAAAGCTGGGACGAAGCCCTCGACCTGATCGATCGCTCACTCATTCGCAACTGGCATAACCACAAAGCCCGACACCTCAAAACGGCCATCCTTCGCAAGTTGGGAAGGAAAGAGGAGGCATTGCAATTGATCGGGCAATCGTTGAAGCTTGATTTGCTAAACTATGGGATTATAAATGAACAAAACTTGTTTGCTTGCACAGAAAAGTCCCCTTCAGGGGATTTAGGGGTTGTAATTGAAACTGCCCTCGACTATGTCTGGGCAGGCTTTCATACCGAAGCCATCGCATTGCTCAACCTTGCCATTGAAAGCCAATCGAACCCGCTTCCGATGGCCGTTTATTACAAAGGCTGGATTTTGGCGTTACAAGGCAAACAAGCCCTGGCTCAAAAAGTATTTGCTGAAGCGGAACGATGCGCTCCCGATTACTGCTTCCCAAACCAACTGGAATCGGTTTTGGCCCTCGAATGTGCCATAGCATTGAACCCCAATGGAAGTAAAGCGCCCTATTATCTGGGCAATTTCTGGTACCACTCGCGTCAGTATTCCGAAGCACTACATTGTTGGGAAAAATCGGTTAGCCTCGATCCAAAATTTCCTACTGCCTGGAGAAACCTTTCGCTTGCTTACTACAACAAGTTTAACATGAAGGAGCAAGCGGTGCAGGCCCTGGAAAAAGCGTTTGCACTCGATACGTCCGATTCGCGGGTTTTAATGGAACTCGATCAACTGTATAAGAAAATGAACCGCCCCTTGGGTGAACGGCTTCATTTCTTGAACGAACACCTTAACTTAGTGGAAGAACGCGACGATTTGTACCTCGAGCGACTAACCCTGCTCAACCTTACCGGGGAATATGAGAAAGCTTACGAGCAAATCATGACCCGTAAATTTCATCCCTGGGAGGGAGGCGAAGGAAAAGTAACGGGGCAATATCTGTACAGCCTGGTTGAGATGGCGAAAATTTCCCTTATCGAAAATCAACCTGAACAGGCGGTCGAACTTCTTTTAAAAACAAAATACTTTCCGCACAATTTAGGTGAAGGGAAATTGCGCGGGGCACAGGAAAACGATGCCGATTATTGGCTGGGTATTGCATACGAAAAACTTGGACGAACCGAAGAGGCCTGTAATGCTTGGCTCGCCGCGTCCATCGGAATCTCGGAACCGGCTGCAGCCTGGTTTTACAACGATGCACAGCCCGATAAAATATTCTATCAGGGCATGGCACTGTTAAAACTTGGCAGAGAAGCAGAAGCCCGCGGACGGTTCAACAAGCTGATCGACTTTGGCGAAAAACACCTGTTCGATCGGGTGAAAATTGACTACTTTGCCGTGTCGCTGCCCGATTTACAGATTTGGGACGAGGATCTCCAAAAAAGAAACCGGATTCATTGCCACTATTTAATGGGACTGGGACATTTGGGGCTTGATAACAAAACCAAAGCACTGGAATTCCTGAATCAAGTTTTAAAAGAAGATGTAAATCACATTGGGGCTTACATTCATCTGAAAATGATACATTAGATTGATAAGATCGGTGAAAAATTAATTTGTAACTATAACCCTTTGTGTGCTTTGCGTCTTTGTGCGATTTTATTTTTTTTTTCACGCAAAGACGCAAAGGTCACGAAGAAAAAAATAATTAGAATGAGACATATTTTAGATTGGCATAGAACATTTAGTCTTATTGGGTTCATCATTCTATTGAACTTCAATATAGATGCACAAAACAGATATTCGATCGATGTCACTCAGGTGAAAACCGATGTGATTCGCGGCCATCTCGATCTGGGTGGAAGTAATTCAAAAGGCGAATCCATCGAGGTAAACAGCTTTTATATTGAACGCAACGGGAACCCTTTCATCCCGGTAATCGGCGAATTTCATTACAGTCGCTTTCCCAAGCAGTATTGGGACGAGGAACTGAAAAAAATGAAAGCCGGCGGCATCAACGTGGTGGCTACTTATGTGTTCTGGATTCTGCATGAATTTACTGAAAACCAGTTTAATTGGACCGGCGACCTCGACCTTCGCCGGTTTGTTGAATTGTGCAAAAGCAATGGGCTCGGGGTGATTGTCCGCGTTGGTCCCTTTGCCCATGGCGAAATGCGCAACGGGGGTTTGCCCGACTGGCTCTATGGCCGCCCCATCGAGGTGCGTAGCAACGACCCCATGTACCTTTATTATACCAACCGTTTTTACCAACAAATCGGGGAACAGCTATCGGGCCTGATGTTCAAGGATAATGGTCCTGTGATCGGCATTCAGCTCGAAAACGAATACCAGCACTCGGCAGCACCCTGGGCTTTCACCTATGTTGATGCTCCCAAGGAGCGCACCGTGGCCCGCCACGATAACAAAATCACCCTCGATGGCGTGGGGATTAACTCACTGGGCAACGAGTTTGCCGATATGGGCCGCGACCACATGAAAACACTAAAAGAATTGGCCCAAAAAGCAGGATTGATTGCCCCCATATATACTGCTACAGGTTGGGGATATGCTACCATTGTTGAGAAAGGCAGCATCCCGGTGATGGCAGGTTATGCTTACCCTTTCTGGGTGGCCAGCAACAAACCCTCGCCCTTCTTCTTGTTTAAAAACATCCATCAAAATCCCGATTACAGTCCGGTAAGTTACGATTTGAACCTCTACCCTTCATTGGCTGCAGAATTGGGCACCGGTATTTCGGTTACCTATTCGCGCCGCCCCAGGGTGCCCGGCGAGAGTTTTCTCCCCATGATGGTACGTACGGTTGGCAGCGGCACCAATGGACTGGGCTTTTACATGTACCACGGGGGCACTACGCCTTCTGTCGGCAACTTTTTCCTGAATGAAGGAGCGGGACTGGCCAATAAAAGCTACGATTATCAATCGCCCATAGGTGAATTTGGAAAAGTAAGTTCGGGTTATTATCCTTTGAAGCTGATCAACTTATTTTTGAAAAGCTACAGCAGCGAACTGGCCCCGCTTTTCCCGGTATTGCCTGCAAGCAACGAAAGCATCACACCCGAAGATACCAGCACCTTGCGCTTTGCTGTTCGCAGCAACGGAGAAAAGGGTTTCCTCTTCATGCACAACTTTCAGGATAAGATTAAAACGGTCGATTTAACCGGTTTGTCGATCGATGTCCAAACCCAATCAGGAAAAGTACAATTTCCTGAAACAGGCCATTTCACACTGAAGTCGGGAAGTTCGGCCATCTTTCCTTTCAATATGGATTATTCGGGGGTTGCAGTTTACATGGCCACGGTTCAGCCTCTGTACCATTTCGTCAATAACAAAAAAAATTATCATGTATTCTTTTCGATCGATGGCATTACCCCCACAATGGTCTTTAAAGGGAAAGTCAAAATCAAGGGCGAAAAACTCAACGTTCAATATAAAAAAGGGAATACAGTAATTCAGCTGGAAGCCAATAAACCATGCCGCTTCGAAATCAACGGAACTTCCTTTCTCGTGCTGCCCTATCAAAAAGCACTTGATGCTTATCTGGTTGGAAAAGCGGGTGAAGAAAGGTTGGCAATAAGCACGGCCATGGTGCTTGAAGGCTCGCATGAGCTCTCGCTGATTGCTGATAATCAAACACTTTTTGATGTATCGATTTTCCCAAAAGCATCACATATTGAAGTTCAGAAAGGACAAATCACTAGAAAAGAGCAAACGAAGGACTTCATGGATCATTATACCGTACAGTTGCCCGAGGTGAAACCCGAACTGGAATTGGTAAAAGCCGACGACCGTCACTTCGTGTTGAGGGCCTCCAAACTTGAGTTCTCCTCAATCAACGATGCATTCATCAAGTTCGATTACCGGGGCGACCGCGGAATTTGCATGCTCAACGGGCAAATGGTGTGCGACAACCTGTATACAAGTCAACCCTGGGTTGTTGGGTTAAAACGCTTTCAGGAACAATTAAAGCAGAACGAAATGTACTTTTACTTCGTTCCCATGAGCAGCGATGCACCCTACTTGGATTATCTTGACAAGGAAGTACTGCCCGATTTCGCTAACAAAAAGGAATTTCTTGAAATAAAAAATCCTGAAATTAGGGTAGAATATAAAGTTGGACTCATCATTCGTTGACCATCGGATTAAAGTTGACCATTTCCTGATCCGGTCCAAGCTCTTTTTTCAAAAAAAGAAGTGAAGAAAGGCGAAAAAATAATGAGTATTCTTTTCATGATAATGATAATCCTGGCTCACCAATTTCGTATAGCTTTGGTTTTTCATTACTAGTTTTTTTTCATTATGAAGATGGTAAGATTCATTTTTTGCGCCTTTCTTTTCATGTTGGCACATCATAGTGCTTACACTAAAATTATTTACCTATCCCCTACCGGACAGGACAGTAATACAGGGACTCTTGATTTTCCGCTTGCTACCATTCAAAAAGCCCAAGCCTTGGTTTCGCCGGGCGATACCGTATACATCAGAGGCGGCAAATACCTGATGACGACTTCGCAAATAGCCAAATATTACAACATCTGGGCATACGTTAGCTATCTCGATAAAAGCGGCAGTGCGGGAAAACATATAAAGTACTGGGCTTATCCTGGCGAAAAACCGGTTTTCGATTACAGCAACATCAAACCGGCAAATTACCGGGTTCACGCTTTCGAAGTGCTTGGCTCGTACATTCATATTAAAGGAATTGAAGTAACCGGCGTACAGGTCACCATTACCACCCACACCCAGTCGATCTGCTTTTCGAACCAGGGAAGCAACAACATTTACGAACAGCTAGTGATGCACGATGGAATGGCCATCGGCTTTTACCTCACCAAAGGCTCGAACAACCTGGTACGAAACTGCGATGCCTACCGAAATTGGGACAGCGTTTCCGAAGGAGGCAGAGGAGGAAATGTCGATGGTTTTGGCTTTCACCCCACGAAAGGAGGCAAGGGAAACGTGATCAAGGGTTGCCGCGCCTGGTTCAACAGCGACGATGGTTACGATTGCATCAACTCGGCCGAAGCGGTACTTTTCGATAGCTGCTGGGGATTTTACAATGGTTACACCTCAGCCTTTGTAAGTAAGGGCGATGGAAACGGATTTAAAATCGGGGGCTACGGTCAGGCTCCTGTAGTTTCAAAACTACCCAATCCCCTACCCCAAAACACGATACGCTTTTGCCTGGCTTATCGCAACAAGGCCAATGGTTTTTATGCCAACCACCATGTAGTGGCCGGCAATTTCTGGTATCACAACACGGCCTACCGTAATTCAACCAACTACAACATGCTCAGCCAGAAGATTACAAAAAGTACCAGAACCGGTGCCGACACCACGATCGACTGTGCCGGAATCAACCACGTACTCCACAACAACTTATCCTACAAATATTCTTCACAACGCGATACCTTGAACCTTGGAAGCTCCATCAACACCTACAATTCGTTTACCCCTTCCTTAAAAGTATTGGTCGATGCTTCAGATTTTGTCAGCCTCGATGAAAATATCCTGGTTTCATCGCGAAAAGCCAATGGGAACTTGCCCGATATTGAATTTCTAAAATTGAAAGAAAACAGCGATCTGATCGATATGGGAAAAGAACTTGGATTCGGATCCATTGGGTTGGCACCCGACCTGGGGGCAATCGAATGGCAACCTGCCCAGTCGACCAAAGAAATGCTGGCAGCAGAAAGCCATTCTTGGTTGATGATGTTTCCCGTACCAGTTAAGAACCAACTCACCATTCAAAAATTTCCACAGAAAAAAAAAGTAAGGGTATCTGTTGAAAGCTCAGAAGGGAAAAAAATCATGGATTGGTTCATGCAAAACGATTGTGAAACCATTGATTTTTCGCAGCAACATTCGGGCTTGTATTTTTTAAGGGTACAACATCAGGATGAAGTTTTTGTGCGCAAGATAATCAAGAAATAAGGTACTGACAAGCTAAAACATATTATCGTAAAGATCACAAAGCAAAAACCACCGGTAACACTACCGATGGTTTTCAAATGAACACAAATTGCTATACAAAAGGGTAAGCAACAACTCTTTTATTGTTTTTTCTTCTTTTGCATGCTGCCAAAACCAAGAGCAAGCGCTCCGGCAAGCAATAGCGGAGTAATCGCACCCGCCGGAACTGCATTGCCGTTGCCTGGATTTTCGGGGGGCAAGGGTTGCGCGTTTGTACCTGTGTAAGCCAAAACCAAGATCAGCACCAAGCTGAAGTGTATTATAAATTTTTTCATGCTACTCATTTTAAATATCTTGAAGGCACGAAGCCAAAGCCCCGCGCCCACAAGACAGGTTATTATTTTAAATTTGGGTTTACTCTTACTTTTCCATTGAACACTTTTCCGTTTTCAGGCGTCACTTTGAGCACATACAGGCCGTGAGGAAGTTCCAGTTCAGTGTAGCTGCCTTCAACGTTTGTTTTGCGAAGCAACTGGCCACTGAGATTGTACACCCAAATGGCATTGAGTCCATCGCTCATGTTGCTGATGTACACACGATTGTTCCCACCATAAGCCTTAATCGTGCGGATTTCAACTTGACCGTTTGCAGTAGCTTCGGCAAACAGCAGGTTGAACCTGCGGGTTTCTCCTGCTGATGCATTGAGTTGGTAGGCAGATTGACCCAACAAGGTTCGGGCACCCGTTTGCAAGTCTTCGAGCAGCATATCGAAAGTGGCATCGAAGCCGAACAATTCGCTTGCTTCGATTTGCAGGGTGCCGGTCGTTTTCACCAATAATTCAAACGGGATGACGGTGTTGACCTTTGCCTCGGACAGGGTGTTGATCGAGTACTCGTCGCCATTGTACACGCTGTACAGTTGAGGGGTGAGCGATGCCGAAGCTTTTAACTTGTAGGCATCGAAGGCATCGTCGAAGCAATCGGTAGCGGCCGGATCAAGGCGGACGAGCGATTCGTCTTTCCGTCCTTGGGCATCGGTTGCGCATAGGCGGATGAGCGACTGAAGCGTTGCTGCCTTAAATACCGACGAACGGTTGGTTTTGGCTCCGGCAGGAATGCGAATCGAAGCGTTGGCGGCTGTTGCCCGCACAAAAAAGCCTTGCAATGGGGCAATAAAGCGGCTTCCACCGTTGATGGCTGCCTCATTAACATAGCTCGAATAGTTATTTTCAGCCGGATCGTACACGTACACGGCCCCATCGATCTGAGTCTTTTCAACCGAACCCCAATCAATTGTACAGGGATAAGGATTGCCAATGAGATTCCGTACGAATCGCCACTAAAAGAAGCCGAAAGGCTTGCATCAGGCCCCAGCAGTTCACCAGAAAAGGCCACAAGGGTATCGTGCTCGTTCGATTTCCTGTTGTATTGCAAACTATACCCCTTACCAGCCTCAATAAGATTGCCGGTCTGCAAATAGTTCCAGCAGTTTCCGTTGTTATTGCCTTCACTATGGGTCTCGGTGTGAGAAACAGCATAGAAGTTTTTGAACAAGGGGTACACATCCTGGGCCTGCACAATTGGAGAGGTTACATAATGCCAACGGTCTCTTACGAAATATTGGTTAACAGTGGCTTTTACCCCCGTTGTGTTGTTGATTAGCCTACCGGTTCCGGCAGCATTGCTTTCGATAATGAGTCCATCAGAATTATTATTGACAAGACTTCCAACTACTTTCAAGGTTGCATTGGGGGCAATACTTACCACTGCACCAT
>CAZSIK010000013.1:1298-29962 GCA_964606515.1 uncultured Prolixibacteraceae bacterium | reverse complement strand
ATTGGGTTTTTTCCTCTTTGGGATGAAACTGATGAGCGAAGCCTTACAGAAAGTAGCTGGAGACAAGATGCGCGACATCCTCGGTGCCATGACCTCGAACCGCTTTAAAGGAGTACTGACCGGCTTGTTGGTTACTACAATTATCCAATCTTCATCAGCAACCACGGTGATGGTGGTGAGTTTTGTCAATGCCGGGTTGCTCAGCCTCATTCAGTCCATAGGTGTCATTATGGGTGCCAATATTGGCACTACGGTAACCGCATGGCTTATCTCCCTGCTTGGTTTTAAAGTCGATATCAGTTTGTTTGCCTTGCCGATTATTGGATTATCGTTGCCTTTCCTGTTTTCAAAGTCTTCGAAAAAGAAATCCTATAGCGAGTTGATCATTGGATTTGCTATTATTTTTATCGGGTTGAGTTTTTTAAAAAATTCTGTTCCCGATATCAGGAGCAATCCTGAAATCCTTTCATTTATTTCGAAGTATTCTTCGTATGGTTTTTGGTCGGTTTTGATCTTCTTGTCGATAGGAACCTTATTAACCGTGGTCATACAATCGTCGAGTGCCATGATGGCCGTAACCCTGGTTATGTGTTTTAATGGGTGGATTGGCTTCGAGATGGCTGTGGCAATGGTTTTGGGCGAAAATATTGGTACTACTATAACGGCCAACCTAGCCGCACTGATTGGCAATGTAACCGCAAAAAGGGCTGCCCGATCTCATTTGTTGTTCAATGTAATTGGGGTAACGATAATCCTGCTTGTATTTAAGCCATTCTTGTCGTTATTGGGTTGGTTTCTCGATGCCATTGGACAAATATCCCCTTACGATATTACCAACCATTCTGATGAAGCTGCTATGGTTGCTTTGCCCATAGCACTTTCGGCTTTCCATACCAGTTTCAACGTTTTGAATACCCTTTTGCAAATTTGGTTCGTACCTTATATTGCCCGAATCGTGATCTGGATGGTACCTGCAAAGGAGGATGAGGAAGAAGATTTTAGGCTGAAATTTATCGATTCCGGTTTGGTTTCTTTTAATGAGGCTTCAACACTTCAAGCAAAGAAAGAAATTGAAATGTTTATTGGCCGTACCCAAAAAATGTATTTGATTACCAAGGAGCTATACACTGAAACCCGTACGGTAAAAATGGAAAAGCTTGTTGAAAAGGTAAGAAAGTACGAGTTGATTGCCGATCAAATTGATATCGAAATTGCCAATTTTCTTACCAAAGTGGGGGGAAGTGAACTCAGTAAAGATAGCTCCGATACTATCAATTTGATGCTTAGGCTTGTAAGTCGAATTGAAAGCATCAACGATTCCTGTTCTGTGATGGCCGAACTGATTTTTACAAAAAAATCGGGCAAGATGGATTTTACAAATGAAATGGAAGAACGGATTGAGCAACTTTTTGGGATGATCGACGAGTTGCTAAGGATCATGATCGATTCTATTTCAAGAAAAAACGTGGTGAACGATGTGGCTGCCCTGCGCCTGAAAAGAGATGCCATAGAAACATTTAACGAGCGGCTGAACCTTCAGAATTTAAAAGACATAAAGAAAGGGGTATATAAATATAAAACCGGGATCGTGTACACCGACCTGTTCTCCGAAATGGCTGTCATGGCCGATCATATTTATCACGGACTTAAATACATGAGTGAGCTCAAGGTGTGAGGCTCTAAGGTTAAAGTGAAAAGCTGATGTTGAACAAGAAATCGAAGTGGTATCCTTTCCCGAACAGATAAGACGACCTTAGCCCCATCTCGATCGGAGCAATAAAACGCAACAAGTGCAAATCGGTAAGCAGGTCGATACCGCTTGTTTGGAGTGTTTCTTCATAGGGTATTTTTTGGTTTGAAACCATTTGAAAACCTGAAACCCACGATTGCTCATAAAAAAAAGAAGCTTTAATCCTTTTCAGGTAGAGTATTTTTCCCAGCTCCATGTCAGGGTATCCCAAGGGGAAAAGATAATCAGCTCCAAACGTGCTTAGTCTTTGATTGATTGTGCGTTGATGTCCCCTGGCTATCCTGATCTTGTCGGAAAAAGAATAAACCGAGGGTTCTTTCTTCTGAAATCCCGCGTATATTTTCAATCCATGATTCGCACTAATCCCTGGAAGATACACCAGGCCGGCTAGTGATGCCTGAGACCCGAAATTGAACACTCCTTCAAGCGAAGTTTGATAATTGAAACTGGCAATCAGCCCAAAATCGGGCAGTAAATCCTGACTGCTTTTTTTTCTGATCACATAAGAGTATAGGCCGGTTTCGATAAAATGGTAATTGCCGCTTGGGAAAATTGCGGAGGGGAGGCTTGTGCGAAGGTTAATATTCGAAAACTGGTAACGGACATGAGGTTCTATCAACTTAAAAAACCTTCCTCTGCTGAAATCCAGGGGTAACGATACTTTCAGGTCAATGTTGAGCTGATCCCAAAGGAATTTCTTTTTAAGCGTGTCGGTCGAGATAATTTGTCCCGCGTGATTATAATCCTGTTGAATTTCGTTGTAACCCGACGATTTCCGGCCATAAGTAAAATCGCCTTCGATAACCGGATATAAGCCCATGTATTTAATTTTGGCCTGAGCTACTCCATGCCGGTTTTCAAGATCGTTGCGATAGGCCAACAAGGTTTCGGTAGTGCTTAATTTATTCTGACTTAACAAAGAAATTCCCGGCGATATTGCATAATTGTAAGGATCGATAGAAACAGGGGCCCAACTGTGAAAGTTAAATTGGTTTTTTAATTTCGAATAAGGCTTTATCGGATAGGGAACAGGTTCTTTTAAATTGAAATTGATTGCAGTCCCCTCTTGTTGCGATAACTTTTCGGCTATTGGAAATACACTATTGAAATCTTGTGTTTCGACTGGGATCCCGCTTAAAGTATCGAGTCCAAGGGTAACTAGTTGATAGCCATTGATTGTATAGTTGCTGTAAACAAGCTGATTAAGTTGTACAGAAGGGTCATCGATCCCAAAACGAGAACGAGTAAGCTGTGAGGTTTTCTTTCTTGACGGATCAAACAAATAGAGGTTGTCGACTCCTGAAAAGCCGCCAACAAATAATACTTTCCCGTTCCATTCCACCGGATTATGGATTTCCTGATTGGCAAAGGGCAAAAGTTCTTCTATCTCTTTATTTTCAATATTTAGTGCTATTATCGCTTTTAGGTTGTTGCGAAGGGCAACCGTAAGGATTTTTTTTCCGTCGTTGCTCCAGATAGGATTGATAAAATAATCGTTATGAGGCGATTGGTAGCTCCAAACCTTTTCTCCGTTGGCCAAATCGATGATACTTAGATAAAAGTGGTATTGATCGTCCGATTCTACAACCACTACCTTTTTCCGATCGGGCGATGGGGAAGGAGCAAATATTTTATTCTTGAACCTGAACGATTTAGGCTTATCCTCAAAAAAGGGATGTACCCTGAGTAAGGAACAATCGGAATGTTCCCACCGGGGATGAAAAAGATGTTCGCTCCAAACCACGAAGGAATCGGAAGCGGAAATCGATTCTTCAAAAGGGAAACCGGGCGCGAAGATTTTTTTAGAATTCTCCAATTCATCAAGAAGCACAAAGTGATCGATGTCGTTCAGCGTTTTCTTATAAGCAAAGTATTGGTTTTTACCTATCTTTTTTCCATGAAGGTAGTTGGTGTATTCTTTGGTGGGTTTTGAAACCAAGTTTAAGGGTGAGGCTTTCAATTGCTTGATTTCTTCGCTCCAATGGTTTTGAAAATGAGAATATACCGTATCGTAAAGCTTTTTTTGGGAAAGACCCAGCGAGGTTTTAAGGGCTTTATCGAGGGCATTGATCCTTAGCGGTCTTTTTGAAATTTTTGTCCACACGCTGTCCCATATTATTTTATCATATAAGTATCGGGCCCCACCGGTCATTAAAAAGCCCATGCGGTAATAATCGGGGACAAAGTCTTTGTATGAACCCAGGTATGATTTCGAGAAGGAATATTTTCTATTGCTAGCTAACAGGGTCCGGGTTTCGCGGTAGAAATCGGGAAGCCTTCCGCGCCCGCTTAAGCTGAGACCGGTTTCGGTGGAAACAGCATCGCCTTCAATGAGCCAGAACGGGAGGTGCAAGGCCACGATCATGGCAGCGCCTTGTTCCCCGAAAAGATAATAAAGCAGTTTGGGCATTTCTTCCTCGATTTTCGAGAGTTGCACCATGTGCCTGAATTCGTGAATGGCCAGTTGTTCGAGCCAGTCTTGAGCGTAAATGCCTTGGTGGGGTGTGGTGTACATCTCAATCCGGCTGGGGGCCCAGCCTAAAAAGGCATTCGATTTTACGGTTTGATTGTGTAAAACTACCGAGACCTTTTTGGGATGACACTTAAGCGATTTCCCCACTTCGTAATAGGCTTTTTCGAGCAAGCCTGTTATCGTTAGTCCTTCTTTTTCAAATTCTTCCGGGAAAATTACTTCAAAATTTGTGGAGCTAATCTTTGACCATTTCTTTCCTGAAGGTTCTTGCCCGGCATTAAAAAATTGAGCATAAGCAGACCGAGCTGCAAAAAACACACAAAGTAAACCAACGAGAAAAATCTTGAATGGATTCATTTTTTCTTAAACAATAATCCTGAAAAGGATCGAATAGAAAGCTAAAGGTAAAAAAAATCCGGGTTGGCCCGACAACGGAGTCAAACCAGCCCGGAATTACGGCACTCTATTTTTTAGTTGGCCGTTTGGGTGGAGTCGACAAAGACACGGGTTGCCAAATCTTTGTCGATCATGAATAAACCTTGTCCTTTGCCATCAACCAGTTTAAGCTGGTCGATAATTTCCTGTACACTGGCTTCTTCTTCTACCTGCTCATCGACAAACCACATCAACATGCTTCGTGAAGCATGGTCGGAGATTTCGATCGAGATGTCGACCAGCTTGTTGATTGAATCGGTTACATACTGTTCGTGTTCAAGGACTTTCTCGAAAAGTTCTACTACTCCGCCAAATTCAACAGGTACTGCATCGATGGCCTTAAGGAGTACGCGGCCATTGCGTTCATGTACATAGTCGAAAAATTTGTTGGCATGGGTAAGTTCTTCCTGTGCTTGAATTTTCATCCAGTTGGCTACCCCTGGCAATCCCATGGTTTGTGCATAAGCACTCATCGAATAGTAAAGGTACGACGAGTATAATTCTTTGTTTATTTGCTCGCTAAGAGCTTTTTCCATTTTTTCTTTCAACATAAGGCTACATTTTTTATTTGTTTATATTAACAAAATATTTTCCGTTTGGTTCGATTACTAAAATTTCTAAATTAATTTTTTTCAATAAGTAAAAATAAGTATTATCCATGAAAATCAAGGTTGAATTTGCCTTTTAACCTCATTAAACTGGGGTTTCTGCTCATCATCGACAGTAGTTTCTGATCGTCGGTGAGTATCTTATTTTCAAAGCTTGTCTTTACCAACTCGATTTGCAGATCGATCTGCTGATTTTCAAGTTCTCTTCTGAGATATCCGATAATTTCGGGTTTCAGGTTTTTAATTTGATCGACTTGCACCGAGTTTTCCAAATTAATTTGTACCAGGTTGTTTTCTATTTTTATCAAGTCGTTCAGCAAAGTGTTGTACAAATGGACTTCTTCCTTGTATCTTGGGGCAAACAGGTGCCAAACCCGGTTGAGCTTTTCTTCGTCAAATTCCTGGTCTTGGCTTGGAGATGCAGATGATGCAGGAACTTTTAACTCTGTTTGGGCAACTATTTCTGAAACCGCACTTTTGTTTAAAGCCTGTCTGATGGAAGGAGTAGCTACTTCGAGCCGAGTTTTGGTGGGCAAAGGTTTTGGTGCCGAAGGTATCGCGGTTTTCATTTGAGGCACACCGCCCGAAGAGGGGGTTGACGGATTATTTTGAGCCGGTGCTTGCGAAAAAATGGGTTCAAGAATATTAAAATCGAACGATTCTAATTCATCTTTTTTTTTTGAAATAATTGAACGATCCTGATCAAGGTTAGTTCTACAAGAAGCCTTTTGTTTTGTGATGCTTTGTAATTCAAATCACAATTGTTGGCCACTTCCAAGGCAGCAATCAGATGTTCGTACTCACAGTTGGCAGCTTGAACCTTATATTTTTCCTGAATTTCTCCACCGACTTCAAGCAACTGCACCGTTATGGGATCTTTGCAAACCATGAGGTCGCGAAAGTGGGCATTCAAGCCGGTAATGAAATGATGGCCGTCGAAACCATTGTCGAGCACCTCGTTGAATATCAGCAGTGATTCAGGAATATTTCCCTTAATGAAGTGATCGACCAATTTGAAGTAATAATCGTAATCGAGTACATTCAGGTTTTCGATTACCTGGTGGTAGCTTACATTGCGGCCCGAGAAGCTCACAATCTGGTCGAAGATGGATAGGGCATCACGCATGGCACCATCGGCTTTCTGGGCAATTACGTTCAAGCCGGCTTCTTCAACAATAACTTCTTCTTTTGATGCCACGTAAGCCAAATGTTGCGCGATGTCGGAAATTTTTATCCTGTTGAAATCAAAAATTTGGCACCGCGATAAGATGGTGGGTAATATTTTATGTTTCTCGGTGGTGGCCAGGATGAAAGTGGCATGCTTGGGAGGTTCTTCGAGCGTTTTCAGGAATGCGTTAAAAGCAGCCTGCGAGAGCATATGAACCTCGTCGATGATGTACACGCTGTACCGGCCAATTTGAGGTGGAACCCTGACCTGGTCGATCAGTACCCTGATGTCGTCGACTGAGTTGTTGGATGCGGCATCGAGTTCATGGATGTTATACGAACGGTTCTCGTTGAAGCCCATGCAGGATTCACATTCGTTGCAAGGCTCGAAATCGGCTGTAATGTTCTGGCAATTAATTGTTTTTGCAAATATCCGTGCGCAGGTGGTTTTACCAACGCCGCGGGGGCCACAAAAAAGGTATGCATGGGCCATCTGCTTGTTCTTAATTGCATTTTTCAGGGTTGCAGTGATCGATTGCTGACCCACTACCGACATGAATGTCGATGGACGGTACTTCCTGGCCGAGACTAAAAATTCGCTCATCTTTTATTTTGAATAAGTTGCCCAAATATAGAAATTGTATTTCATAAGCCCTAAATTATGGAGGCCCGATTTATTAACAATGTTGTGGTTTTTCCTTAAACTTTTAATGTAAATAGCTGTTGTTATGCTTAATTAAATATTAAAACAGTGTATCATGAAAGCAGTTTTTATTGTATCAATTCTCTTTTTTGCCCTAAGTACTTATTCGCAGCCTAAAATCAATTTATATAGTTTTACTGTTGAAGACATTCGTGGAAAACCCTTCGATCTTTCGCAATTGAAAGGCAAGAAAGTGCTTGTGGTGAACACGGCATCGAAGTGCGGGTTAACTCCTCAATACAAAGAACTCGAACAACTTTATCAACACTATAAGGATCAGAATTTCATCATCATTGGCTTCCCTGCCAATAATTTTATGAAACAGGAGCCAGGCAGTAATTCTGAAATCGACGAATTTTGTAAAAACTACGGAGTATCTTTCCCTATGATGTCGAAAATTTCAGTGAAGGGAATTGATATCCATCCTTTGTATCAATGGCTTACTCAAGCCAGTCAGAATGGAAAACAAGATGCCGAGATTCAATGGAATTTTCAAAAATTTCTGATCGACGAGGAGGGTAACTGGGCTGGAGTAATCAATCCAAGGACCAAACCGCTCGACCCATCGATAACTGGCTGGATTGAAAAGAAGCCTTAACCTAGCTTTTCGCCCGGATACTAATTTTTTCACGGTTGCTGTGTATATTTGCAATAAGCAAAAAACAAAAAGCAATGGAAGCAGCCAACAAACGAGGTTTTGCCAGCGACAACAATTCAGGGGTGCATCCCAACATCTTAAAGGCCATGACCGAGGCCAATCAAGGTCATGTAACTGGTTATGGTGATGATCCTTACACTAAAAAAGCCCTTTCGTTATTTAAAGAAGAATTTGGTGAAGAGCTTTCGGTTTTTTTTGTTTTCAATGGCACAGGTGCCAATGTTTTGTCGATTGATGTACTTACCAGCTCGTTTCATTCTGTCCTTTGTCCTTCAACAGCCCATATCATGGTCGACGAATGCGGTGCCCCCGAGAAGATTTCCGGATGTAAATTAATTGGTATTGATACTCTGGATGGCAAGCTGACCCCCGACTTGTTAAAACCTCATCTGCATGGATTTGGTTTCGAACATCATTCGCAGCCCCGGCTGGTTTCAATTTCACAGGTTACCGAAATGGGTACCCTTTATTCAAAGGAGGAGATCGTGGCTTTAAGTGAATTGGTGCATTCATACGGGATGTACCTTCACCTCGATGGGGCCAGAATTGCCAATGCAGCGGTGACCCTCGGGCTTCCCTTCAGGGCTTTCACCCGCGATGCTGGAGTCGATGTGCTTTCGTTTGGCGGCACCAAAAACGGGATGATGTTTGGCGAGGCTGTACTCTTTTTCAATCCTCAACTGGCCCAAAACGCCCCTTATTTCAGAAAACAGCATACCCAGTTGTATTCGAAGATGAGGTACATTGCTGCTCAGTTTATTGCCTACCTGGAAAACAAGCTATGGCTGACGAATGCAAGCCATTCGAACCGGATGGCTTCCTTGTTGGCAAAGAAAGTAAGTGAGCTTGGGATAAGCATAACCCAAAAGGTTGAAGCCAATGGTGTGTTTGCGGTAATCCCCGATGCTGTGAGGGACGAACTGCAAAAAAGCTATTTTTTTTATCCTTGGGATGAAAACCGTCACGAAGTTCGTTGGATGACTTCATTTGACACAAGTGAAGAGGAAATTTACGATTTTTGTGCATTACTTGGAACCTTGATGCTCAAACAATGAGACCACTCATATTCAGATATTATCCCGATCCCCCTTCACCCGAATTGGAAAAGGCAGAAAAACGGATTTTTAAGGTTAGTTTACTCATACCGGCCTTATTTGTAGTATTTTTTTGGTTGGTGAAGATCGTTGAATCGGCAATGTCATACCGCTTATATTTTCATGGAGTATATCCACGAACAACAGAAGGGCTTTCAGGCATCGTGCTCTCCCCATTTATTCACGGCGATTTTTCGCATTTAGCCAACAATTCGGCAACTTTTATGGTTTTGGGCACAGCCTTGTTTTTCTTCTACAGAAAGCTTGCCCTAAGGATTTTTTCCCTGAATTATTTCATGTCCGGGGCAATCTTGTGGCTGATTGGTCGAGAATCGTGGCATATTGGTGCCAGTGGAGTGATCTACGGAATGGCTGCCTTCCTTTTTCTCTCAGGTCTTTTTCGCCACGATATGAGGTTGCTTACCATTTCACTCATCATCACCTTTTTATATGGCAGTATGTTCTGGGGTTTATTGCCCATCGATCCGCGCATTTCCTGGGATGGCCATCTTGCCGGGGCATGTTCGGGAACCTTGTTGTCTTTATGGTATAGAAATCAAGGTCCCCCGAGAAAAAAATTCGATTGGGAGGAAATGCCCGATGAGGATTCAACAGGTGCTGAAGACGAGGACGAATTTTGGAATGTTCCCTTTGAAGAAGAAAAAAAAGATCCACGGTTTTAAAAATTACCTCTCATTTCTTCCTGTTTTCAAAGCAATAATGGTTTCCTAATTTTTAAACAAACATAAAACTATCGGTCGAAATCGATGGCAATAGCAGCTTCAATGAAAAAAAAAGTATTTTTGCCTTTCAATAATTGAGAAGTTCTTTAAAAATGATTAGTCGTCGAATTATCCGTATTAAGATTATGCAATCGTTGTATGCGATTCACAGTTCTGAAAATCCATCCATTAACCTGGCCGAAAAGGAGCTGTTTTTCAGCATCAACAAAACTTACGATCTGTACCATTTGCTCATGCAACTTTTTGTTGAGGTAGGCGATTATGCCGCTAACCGCATCGAGCAGAACCGGAACAAAAAAGTTCCTACCAGGGAAGACTTGAGCCCCAATCTGCGTTTTATTAATAACCAGATTTATTTGAAGTTAAAGGATAACTTAGCCTTGCGGAAATACCTCGATACCTCCAAGGTTACGTGGGTGAATTACCCCGAATTCATAAGAAAAATGTATAACGAATTGCTTGCCTCCGAGGAATACATCCGGTATATGGGTGCACCCAAGAATTCGATCGAGGACGATCGTAACCTTGCCGAGTTTTTCTTTGCCGGCATTCTTGCCCCTTCGGAAGAACTTGAAGCCATTCTTGAAGAACAAAGTATTTTCTGGAACGATGATACTGAATTTGTTTTGAGCATGATCATCAAAACCATCTTGAAATTCAAATCAAGCTCTGACGAAACCAAAGCCTTATTGCCTCTTTTTAAAGATGAAGAAGACCGCGATTTTGCCAAGAACCTTTTTCGAAAGGTCATGCTCAATTCAAAAGAGCATCGCGAAATAATCGACCAACACCTTAGAAACTGGGATATCGAGCGGGTTGCTTTTATCGATGTGCTAATAATGGAAATGGCTATATGCGAGTTTATTAATTTTACTTCAATTCCAACTAAAGTAACCTTAAACGAGTACATCGACCTGGCAAAGTATTACAGTACAGAAAAGAGCAGGACTTTTATCAATGGAATTTTAGACAAAATTTTAAAATCGCTCAAGGAACAAGGCAAAATAATTAAAGCAGGAAGAGGTTTAAAAGGCGAAGAAGAATGATCGTCCTCTTAGGGAAAATCATTAAATTTGAAGCTGTTTTAAAATCGGATTCAAATCAAATAAGTACATAATAAAAAAACAAACAATGATTTACACACACTACATTCTAATGGCAAGTCCTTCTGGAGGAGGAGAATCCGGAAACCCGATGGGCATGCTTTTACCTCTGGTTGCTGTTCTTGTTATTTTCTGGTTCTTCATGATCAGGCCTCAGGCCAAACGGCAAAAGGAATTGAAAAAATTCCGTGATTCACTCCAGAAAGGAGACAATATCGTTACTGCTGGTGGAATTTATGGGAAAGTGGTTTCTGTTAAAGATTTCCAGGTGGTAATCCAGGTTGATGAAAATACCAAGTTGACTGTCGACAAGTCGAGTGTTCTCAAAGATTCGACCGACTTGCAACAAACCCAAAGGTAAGAAGCCAATAAGGAGATTTCCTTAAGTTTAAGGGGATAGAAGTAGCTACCCCTACTTTTATCCCCTTAGTTTATTGGGGCAACAGGAGTTAAAAGTAAGGGATCCCATATCGACTGTAAAAAATCCATCAACGTGGTAAAAAAATTCATTCATACTATTGGCGATCAGTTCGAAAAAATAAACAGGAAGGAAGATAACCGGCCCTTGATTTTTATTTCTTGTTTGTTGATAGCTACAGTGTTATGGTTTGTTAATGTGCTTGGAAAAACTTTCGAAACCGAAGTGTCAATGCCCATCCACTATGTGAACTTGCCCAAAAACAAGGTGCTGTTAAATCCTCCCCCCTCGTCACTATCGGTCAGGCTCGAAGCCCATGGGTTCACATTATTGCGTAACCGGCTGAAGCTGACCTTTTATCCCATCAATTTTAACCTGAAAGCCTTTATTACTTACGCCGAAGATAATATTCCCGGGATGCACAACCGTTATCCTCTCGAAAGCAACCGTTTTTTAAGTTATGTCGCCAAACAAATTGGTCCGGAAATCACCGTACTGGATCTCACACCCGATACCCTTTTTTTTGAATTCGACGATATTGTTGAAATGAAAAAGCCGGTAAAAGCAGATCTGCAGTTATTCTTTGCCAAGCAATTTTTTCTTTACGATTCAATCCGGTATCATCCCGATTCGGTAAGGGTAAAAGGGCCTAAATCGATACTCGATACCCTCTCGTATGTTTACACCTCCCCGAAACGTTTTAAAAAGCTCAATCAAACCATCAAACGAAATATTGACCTTGTGGCTGATCCTCAGCTTGAACTGAATCCCAAAAGAATCAGCGTAACCATACCGGTCTCGGTATACTCTGAATACAATGGCAAAAGCCCAATTTCAATTCTTAACCTTCCC
Source organism: uncultured Prolixibacteraceae bacterium (assembly GCA_964606515.1). Lineage (GTDB taxonomy): Bacteria > Bacteroidota > Bacteroidia > Bacteroidales > Prolixibacteraceae > CAZSIK01. The sequence continues at coordinate 17,958 of CAZSIK010000013.1, read as the reverse complement.
GATTCGGTAAATGTGGTTACTTTCCCGGGAAATATTCAGGTTTCCTGTCAGGTTGCTGTTCCTAATTACGGGAATATCGATCCTGCCAGCTTCCTTTTTACAGTCGATTATTTGCAGTCGTTGACAGGAGAACCTACGCTAAAAGTCAATTTGATTCATGCACCGGGTTTTATCCAAAACCTCAAGTTTACTCCCAATGAAGTGGAATACATCATCGAAAGGAAATAGTCCTTTGAAGGTGGGGGTAACCGGAGGCATTGGGAGTGGCAAATCGGTGGTGTGCCGAATTTTTGCCCAGTTGGGGATACCTGTTTTTGGGGCCGATCAGGAGGCAAAACGACTGATGGATCAGAATCCAATGGTACAGGAAAAATTAAAAAAATGGTTTGGAAACGATATTTACCTTTCAGAATACCTACTTCACCGAAAAAAATTAGCTGAAATTATCTTTAACGATAAAATTGCACTCGAAAAAGTAAATGAATTGATTCATCCGCTTGTTCGGGAAGAATTCAGGCTTTGGGCTAATAAACAGCTTGCCCCATACGTGGTTCAGGAAGCTGCGATTCTGTTTGAAACAGGACAGGAAACAAAATTCGACCATATCGTAGTGGCCACTGCCGATATCGAATTGCGAATCATGAGGGTAATGAACCGTGACGGAATCACGCGTGAAAAAGTGCTCGATAGAATGAAGAATCAGATTCCCAATGAGGTGAAAATTCAAAAAGCAAATGAGGTAGTTATTTGTGACGATAATCATCTGATTATTCCTCAGGTAATTGCAATTCATAATAAATTATTGTTGAAATGGCAAAGTTTGGAAAATGGATAGGTGCCGGAATTGGCGCTTTTGCGGGTGGCCCTATCGGGGCAATTATTGGTTTTGTACTTGGTTCTGCATTCGATGCCGGTTCTTCACCGGAAAGCAACACTCAGCAGGAAGGTAGTCAATACCGCTCTGTCAGGAATCAGGCTACTCCTGGTGGATATGCAGTTAGCCTTCTGGTATTGGTTGCTGCGGTGATGAAAGCCGATGGAAAAACAATGAAGTCGGAACTTCATTATGTGAAAGAATTTTTCATCCGAAACTTTGGTTACGAATCGGCCAACGAAGCTTTGGCACTTCTCAGGGACTTACTACAACAAAACATACCGGTAACCGATGTTTGCCATCAGATACAAAGAAACATGGATCATTCCTCGCGGCTTCAATTATTGCATTTCTTGTTTGGTATTGCTCAAGCCGATGGGGTTATTTATGATGAAGAATTGAAACTGATCACGCATATTTCACAAAACCTTGGCATCAGCAACAAAGATTTTGAATCGATCAAGTCGATGTTCGTTAAAAACGTGGATGCAGCCTATAAAATTTTAGAAATAGAACCCACTGCCTCCGACGAAGAAATTAAAAAGGCCTATCGTAGGATGGCCCTCAAATATCACCCCGATAAGGTAAGCTACCTGGGAGAGGAATTTCAGATTTCGGCAAAAGAAAAATTCCAGAAAGTAAATGAAGCATACGAGGAAATCAGAAAGCAACGAAATATCGCATGATGCTTATGCTGAACTGCTAATTGTTCAGGTCGTCAAAATCGATGTTGTTATAAGCTGAACAAGAATAAGAATTCTCGCTTTCCCCGGCAAGATTACCTTGAGGTTGGTTTTCTTCAATGTATTCTAAAATTTCCCTTAGTCCTTCTGAAAAACGCTCGAAATCTTCCTTGTACAGAAATATTTTGTGTTTTTCGTAATAGGCAGGTTCGTTATAATCCGATTGTTTTTTACTTTCAGTAATGGTGAGATAAAATTCGTTACCACGAGTGGCTTTGACATCAAAAAAATAGGTCCTGCGACCTGCCCTTATAATTTTGGAAAATACTTCTTCCCTGAACCGGCTTCCGTCCTGGCTCTTTTTTGTGTGAATCTGTTTTCTAAAATGGCTATTCATCGGTTTAATTTCTATAAGGTTAGCAGGCCAAATATAGGAAAAAAAGATGAAACCCGAAATTAGAGTGAAATTGAAATAAATAATTAAGTCAAATTAGGGTTTATACTTCTCTGTTTCTGGTAGGAATTTTTTCAATTCGGCAATTCTTTTTGTATCGATCGGATGGGTACTCAGGAATTCAGGCAAGCTGTTTTTATTCTGGGCGGCCATGCGTTGCCAAAAGTTGATGGCTTCGTTGGGATTGTAGCCAGCCATGGTCATAAAAATCAATCCCAGCTTATCGGCTTCATATTCATGTTTGCGTGAATAGGGAAGCATTAAACCTACTTGAGTACCAATGCCATAGGCCATGTTGAAAATTGATTTGGTTTTTTCGGGTTGCTGGTTAAGGGCTACATCAAGGGCCATGCCCCCCAGTTGGGTAAGCAATCCCTGGCTCATTCTTTCGTTGCCATGGCGGGCAACAGCATGGGCAATTTCGTGGCCCATTACTACTGCAATTCCATTTTCGTTCTGGCATAGAGGCATGATGCCCGAATAGAACACCACTTTTCCACCAGGCATAGCCCATGCATTAGGGGTTTTGTCTTTAACAAGGTTAAATTCCCATTTGAATTGAGCAACCCGGTCTCCCAAGCCATTGTCGCGTAAAAACTTTTCAACTGCTTTCGAAATTTTTTCACCCGACTTTTTTACCATGGCCAGCTCAGTTCCCGATGGAACCACTTCTGATGTATCGAGGAAGGTTTTGTAATTGGTGAGGCTCATCGAAACCAACTGCGATTCGGGAAGGAGGTTCATCTGTTTGCGTCCAATGATTGGTACGGTAGAGCAGGAATTGATGATGAGCAGTATGGTTAGGCAAAGCAATGGATTTATAAAAAGTTTTTTCATTTTAAAAGAGTTTAATTAATAATAAGATTATAAATAAATCTTTTAAAATTAAGAATAAATTTCTTTTCTTGCTGCAGCTAGTGTGTTTTTTAACAACATGACCCGGGTCATGGGACCAACACCACCTGGAACCGGGGTTATATGGCTGCATTTTTCTGCAGTTTCATCAAACCTGACATCTCCTTTTAGCCTGAATCCCGCTTTGGTTTCAGGAGCTGCTATCCTGGTGGTTCCAACATCGATGACCACAGCACCGAACTTGACCATATCGCCCGAGATAAATCCCGGTGAACCGAGTGCGGCAATCAGGATGTCGGCCGAAGCACATACCTCTTTCAGGTTTTTGGTACGGCTGTGGGCTACGGTTACCGTGGTGTTCATTTCTTTTTGCGACATCAGGATGCTCATGGGCCGCCCAACAATGTTGCTGCGACCGATCACGACACAGTTTTTTCCTGAAGTTTCTATTTTATACCTTTTCAGCAATTCGACAATTCCGGCAGGAGTTGCGGAAACAAAGGAGGGGAGACCGATAACCATCCGGCCTACGTTGGCCGGGTGAAAACCATCAACATCTTTTGCTGGATCGATGGCTTCGATTACTTTTTGCTCCGAGATGTGTCTGGGTAAAGGCAATTGTATAATAAAACCATCCACATCGCTATCGTTGTTCAATTCATGAACTTTTGCAAGAAGGGTTGCCTCGTCGACATCATCTTCGAAACGGTGCAACGACGATTTAAAGCCAACGGCTTCACAATCTTTTATTTTGAAAGCGACGTACGATTCGCTTCCCCCATCGTGGCCAACCAAGACAGCCGCCAAGTGGGGGATTTTCATTCCTTGCTCCTTCATTTTTGCCACTTCAATGGCAATTTCGGATTTCATTTCGTTCGCAGTTTTATTCCCGTCGATCAATATCATCTTGCTGTTTTTTAAGAATTATTTTCTGAACCCTTTGGCCGGATTTCCAATGCGTTTTCCCTGGGAAACCATTTTCATCATTTTTTTTGTTTCGCTGAATTGTTTCAATAAACGGTTGACTTCAGTGACTGTGGTGCCCGAACCATCGGCAATTCTTTTTCTTCGTGTGCCGTTGAGCAGGTCTGCATTTTCGCGTTCGGCCGGGGTCATCGAGTGAATGATGGCTTCGATGTGTTTGAACGCGTCGTCGTCGATATCGATGTCTTTCAATGCTTTTCCCATGCCAGGGATCATCGAGGCTAAATCCTTGAGGTTCCCCATTTTTTTTACCTGTTGTATCTGGCTCAGAAAATCGTTGAAATTAAATTGATCTTTTGCTAGTTTTTTCTGGATCCGCTGTGCTTCTTCAGCATCGAATTGTTCTTGGGCTTTTTCAACCAGCGATACAATGTCGCCCATCCCAAGGATTCTGTCGGCCATTCTTTGAGGGTGGAATACATCGAGTGCTTCCATTTTTTCGCCGGTACCCACAAATTTTATGGGTTTGTTAACTACCGAACGGATTGAAAGTGCGGCTCCACCACGGGTATCGCCATCGAGTTTGGTGAGAACAACACCGTCGAAGTCGAGCCGGTCGTTGAATTCCTTCGCGGTATTCACGGCATCCTGTCCCGTCATAGAATCGACCACGAACAAAATTTCCTGAGGAGAAACGGCTTTTTTTACTGCAGCAATTTCGTTCATCATCTGCTCATCGATTGCTAATCGACCCGCTGTATCTATGATAACGATATCGTTTCCTGACTTTTTCGCGTGTTGAATTGCATTTTTGGCAATGCTTACCGGGTCGAGACTACCTTCTTCGGTATATACTGGCACCTCAATCTGTTGCCCAAGTACTTTCAACTGTTCGATAGCAGCAGGTCGGTATACGTCGCCAGCTACCAAAAGCGGATGACGGCCTCTTTTTTCTTTCAACAACTTGGATAATTTGCCCGAGAAAGTGGTTTTCCCCGAACCTTGTAGGCCGGCAATCAGGATCACTGCTGGGCTTCCCTTGATGTTGATGTCGGTCGAGGTACTGCCCATCAGTTGGGTCAGCTCATCGTGCACGATTTTTACCATCATCTGCCCGGGTTTTACCGCTTTCAACACTTCTTGACCCATCGACTTGGTTTTGACCGTGTCGGTAAATTGCTTGGCTATTTTGAAATTTACGTCCGCATCGAGAAGTGCCCTGCGCACTTCTTTTAATGTTTCAGCAATGTTGATTTCAGTAATTTTTCCTTGACCCTTCAATAATTTGAAGGAATTTTCCAACCTATCGCTTAGATTTTCAAACATGTTTTATTCATTTGGATTTTAAGTGTTGCAAAAATATAAAAAATACGGAAGCTTACCAGACTGTCTGAAACGAGAATAATAACTTATTCGATCTTGCGCACTAGTCTGCGGGCCAGTCCATGAAGTTGTCGTGCTACCTCAATTATTTCGGTCTCGAAGCGATACGCATCAATTGTGGGTTCTTTTTCTGAATACATCATTTCAATCAGATGATTTCTTACCTGGATCATTTCATTTTTAAAAATCACTTTTTCATTTTCCCAATTCCTAATTACCTTGTTGTTTTTAAATTCATCCAGGGCAGTAGAAAACGAATCGGCTGCCGAATGATAAAGATTATATAATTTTTCATGATTGAGATTTTTATTCACAGCAGGGGAAGTGAAACGATGTTCAGCTGCTTCTACAAGGTGAGTTGTAATCAGGTCGGCCAGCGATTCGATCACGTTGGATGCTTCAATAAGATTATTTACACGGTTAGCTTCCTGTGGTATAAGTTGTTTCTGTTGAATTAACCGGATAAACTGAATTATTTCGGCATGACCTGCATCAATCTCTACATCGCATTCCCTCAACAATTTTAGATTTTTTTCGTTACCTGTTGTTGCAATATCGTATCCTTTCCTGATGATTTCCATTACTTTGTCGCCCAACTTACCGATTGCCTGTTGAGCTAAATCGAGCGATACACCTGCATGTTGTACGTAATAGGGATCGAGATTGGGTAATAATTTTAATTCAAGGGGATCGTGGTCGGGTACGATTTTTTTGACCAGTTTTGAAAAAGGCTTGGTAAACCAAATCATGACCAAGGCATTGACTACATTGAAAATGGTGTGCGAATGGGCCACCTGGCGACCCAGGTCATTGGGACTTAACCCGATAACCATATCGGCAAGCTGAGGAATGAACGCGATCCAGGCTAGTGCCCCCAACGATTTGAAAAGGATATGTGCCATGGCTACCTGAAGTGCGGCCCTTGGTTTGCCAATTGCTGAAAGGATCGCGGTGGCACAGGTCCCGATGTTTGCCCCCAATACCAAGGCAATGCTGGCATGAAGGCCAATCATCCCGTTAGCCCCCAGAAGGATTACAACCCCTACGGTGGCTGCTGAACTTTGAATGATGGCGGTAAAGGCCGCTCCCAAAAGGATACCTAACAGAGGATGATCGAGCTTTTGCATGGTCGATACGAAGGGATAATAACTTTTTAAAGGCTCAGTGCCTTCGCTCATGAGGTTCATGCCAAGAAAGATCATGCCAAGCCCTAATAAAAAAACTCCTGCTTCGTGGTAAGCCCTTGAAGTAAAAACGGAAGTAATTAGAAACCCGATTGCAATAAAGGCCAATGACGCGTTGGTAATTTTAAAAGCAATGATCTGAGCCGTAATGGTACTTCCAATGCCTGCTCCGAAAATGATCCCTATGGTCTGTTGAAATTGCAGTATCCCAGCTGAAACAAAGCCAACAGCCAATACTGTTGTTACCGACGAGGATTGGATCAAGGCTGTAATTCCGGCTCCTGCTAGCAGGGCTTTCCAACGGTTAGAAACCATCCTGCTCAGGAAAGGCTTCATTTTTCCTGTGGCCGCTTTTTTTAGCGCTTCGGTCATCAGGGTCATCCCATAGAGAAATAAAGCCAATCCTCCGACCAGGGTGATGATCATCGAAGTCCAATTCATTGTTTTTTGTTTTGTTTATTTTTTACCTTTTCGTTGGCCATGAAATGAGATCGATTCTCGTTTATTTATATGAAAATTAATATTAAACCCTAATTTTTTCAACTTCATTTCAATCTCGTTTCTCCTGTCAGTTTTGTACCAGAAGAAGAAACTTCGTTGTTCGAGTTTTTCTTCCTTTGTTTTAGCCGTATAAACCGGTTTTAAGGTATAGGGATCTACGCCGCTGTAATACATTACGGTAGCCAGGGTCATTGGAGTAGGGGTAAAGTCCTGTACTTGTTCGAGTTTAAAGTTAAGCTGCCGGGTATCGAGCAGAAGTTGGGCCATATCGCGAACAGTACACCCCGGATGACTTGAGATGAAATAGGGGATCAGTTGCTGATTGAGCCCAGCCTCATGATTTTCCTTCTGGAATAATTGGTTGATTTTTTTGAATAGCTGGAACGAAGGTTTTCTCATCCATTTCAATACCTCGTCGGAGGTGTGTTCCGGAGCCACCTTCAACCGGCCAGAAACATGCTTGCGCACCAATTGCTTGAAATAGTTCATCTTATCTTCAGGCATGTTCCCATTTTCAAAAAGTAAGTCGTAGCGAATGCCGCTGCCTACAAACGCTTTTTTTACCTGTGGATGGTTTTCGGCCATGCGATAAATTGCGGTTAAAGATTCATGGCTGGTGTCGAGGTTTTTACAAATAGAAGGGAAGATACAGGATGGACGGGGACATTTTTTACACAGTTCAAGGTCGATGCCTTGCATACGGTACATATTGGCCGATGGCCCGCCAAGATCTGAAATGTAGCCTTTGAAATCGGGCATTTTGCAAACTTGGTCGAGTTCCTTTTGTATCGATTGTTCCGAGCGGCTGGTGATAAATTTTCCCTGGTGAGCCGATAAAGTACAAAAAGAACAACCACCAAAGCAGCCCCTGTGCAGGTTGATTGAATGCCTGATCATCTCGTAGGCCGGTATAATTTTGTTTTTGTACCTGGGGTGGGGCAAACGGGTAAAAGGCAGGTCAAACACCTGGTCGAGCTCAATGGTAGTCATGGGTTCCCATGGTGGATTTACCACAACAACCTTATTTTCTACTTTTTGAAGTAGTCTTTTTGAATGCCATAAATTCGATTGGGTTTCAATTACCCTGAAGTTTTTGGCATAGCAAATCTTATTTTTCAGACAGTCTTCGTGAGAAAACAATTCAATATCGTCGGTCAATTTAAAGTCTGATAATTCTTTAACCTCCCTTCGAAATGCGGTTTGAGGCAGATCGGTAATTTGGCTAAAGGGAATTTTGGTTTTTAATTTTTTTACAAGTTCGACAATTGTTTTTTCGCCCATACCGTATACCAACAAATCGGCTTTGCTTTCATGTAAAATGCTTGTTTTTAAACCATCTTGCCAGAAATCATAATGGCTTAACCTTCGCAACGAGGCTTCAATCCCGCCTAATACAACTGGCATGTCGGGATACAATTTTTTAAGGATTTGGGTATACACGATGGTCGGATAGTTGGGTCGTTGGCCTGCTGTACCACCAGCGGTATAGGCATCGTCGGATCGGAGCCGTTTATTTGCAGTGTAGTGGTTGACCATCGAATCCATGTTGCCCGCTGTTACCGCAAAAAAGAGGCGGGGTTTGCCAAATTTTTTAAAATCACGTAAATCGTCGCGCCAATTGGGTTGAGGTACAATGGCCACTTTTAATCCCTCGGCTTCAAGGATCCTTCCAATTACAGCAGTGCCAAACGAGGGATGATCGACATAGGCATCGCCTGAGAACAAGACCACATCGGGGCTTTCCCAGCCCAGGGCCGCGGCTTCTTTAACTGAGGTTGGAAGCCAGTTGGCTTCATGGTATGGAATCGAGTTGTTCAATTTGTTTTTTTTGATTCTTTCTGAAAAAAGGCTTATGGGGCTGGGCTTTGTCAAACTCGGGAAAATCGCGCCAATGCCACTTGTTCTTTACGGTTCCGCTAATTAAGAGTACCAGTCCTGGGTTCGAACGGATAATGGTTTTCAAGGTTATTTCGTCACATTGATAAAAATTATAACGGGCATCGTGTTCTTGTTTAAATTGTTCAATTGTTTCAGTGGTTGAAGCAGTTAAACAGAAAAAATGGGATCCCTTGTCGAGGGCTTGGGCGGCAAACTCGTTGATTTCTTTTTGTTTCTTGGTATTTGTCTTTTCAAGGTTGTTGGCTACCAGCATGAAGGTTGGGACCGGTTCGTGCAGGTAAAAGTCAGCAATGTCTTCTCCGAATTGGTTTTCGATTGTAAAATCGTGAATGGCTGGAGAATATCCTTTTTTTACCAACTTGGGAACCATTTCCACAAAAGTCCAATTCAGGCTGTCGTTCCAGGGATAATTTTTCTCGTTGAATTTCTTGTTCTTTCCGGAAGCTTTTTCCTGATAGATAAATGTATAGCTGTATTGGTCGGTTGGAGCCCCTTCCGGAACGCTCATATTTTCGGGGATGTTGTTTCCAATCTTGTACGGCCTGAAATCGATGATGGGAAGGTGGTTGTATGAATGATAAACGGTTAGGCTGAACACGACCATAAAAAAAATGAAATACCCGTTCTGGAAATGAATGTTGTATTTATTCACAAAAAAAGCTCGGGAAATAAAAACCCAAACGGCCATTGCGGTAAGCACAACATTTTTGAAGAAAGTTCCCCAGTTGCTGATAATCAATGCATCGCCAAAACAACCACAGTCGGAAACCGGGTTTTTTACAGCAATAAATAAGGTGAGAGGAAGGAAAAAAGCCATGAACAGTAACGAAGGCCAGGCAAAGATTTTCATTCGGTAATTGAAAGTCAAGGCAATACCAATGGCAAATTCAGCTAATGACTGTGCAATTGAAAGAAAAAATGAAAATTGGGTGGCCCATTGGGCATTAAAAGCGGTGAAATAATCGGTGAACTTATAGGTGGAACCTAGTGGGTCGATCCCTTTTACAAATCCTGAAAAAATAAATGTAATCCCTAAAACTATCCTGATTATTTCCCGTATATTTTTCATTTGTTATAATTTTTATGCTTTAAAATGATCGGTTTAACAAGTATCGAACCTACAAAAGACGATTTATAGCTGAATTGATAACAAGCTAAATTCAATTCTCTCCAAATTCAATCTTGATCAATGCAAAGATGGCATAATTGATCATGTCGAGATAATTGGCATCAATGCCTTCAGATACAATTGTTTGCCCTTCATTGTCTTCAATTTGTTTGACCCGTTTCAATTTCATCAGGATCAAATCGGTATACGAACTGATCCTCATGTTTCGCCAGGCCTCACCATAATCGTGGTTTTTCTTCATCATCAGGTCCTTGGCTACGGAAATTTTCCCGGTATATTGTTCAAGGGTTTGTTCGTGGCTGAGATCCTCATTTTCCGAAGGGCCTAATTCGAGTTGAATTAAAGCCATAGCACAATAATTAATGATGCCAATAAATTCGGATCGGATATCATCGTGGATCATTTGTTGCCCTTTTGTTTCAATACTTCTGATTCGCATGGCCTTGATGTAAATCTGATCGGTCATTGAAGTACTCCGTAAAATTCTCCAGGCAATGCCATAATCGGTCATTTTCTTTTCAAATATTGCCTTGCACATCGAGGCAACCTGATCGAATTGAGAACTTGTTTTCTGCATCATGAATCCTTATTTAAAGCATTAGGAAGGCAAATATAACTTTTTCAAAACGAATTGTTGTAGATTTGCACCCTATAAGAACGAGGTTTTGTCATGTTGCTTGAACTATCCAATACCGGTTTTTTTAACAAGAAAAGGTCGTTGAACTATGATGGTCAGATCTTTTGCCTGGAACGCACCCAAGTGATGGGGATTTTAAACCTAAGCACGGATTCGTTTTACGATGGAGGCCGTTACCCTACTGTTCATGAAGCCATTCAAAAAGCAGGTGAAATGGTAGGGCAGGGTGCCGATTGGATTGATATCGGGGCAGTTTCAACACGCCCGGGAGCCACAGAAGTGTCAGCCGAAATTGAAATTGCCAGGTTGGTACCAGTTCTTACTGAAATCAAAAAGTGCTTTCCCCGGATAAAAATTTCTGTCGATACTTATCATTCACTAGTGGTAAAGGAAGTTTTCGATCGGTGCGGCTCCTTTATGGTCAACGACATTTCAGGCGGGCTTTTCGACTCTGAAATGGCATCAACCGTGGCCAGATTGAGTTTGCCCTATATCGTGATGCACATCACTGGGACTCCTGCGACTATGCAGGATAATCCTCACTACGATGATGTAACAAAAGAGGTGATCAGGCACTTGTCGGAAAGGTTGTATCATTTAAAGGAAGCCGGGATCAACGACCTGATCATCGATCCCGGGTTTGGTTTTGGGAAAACCCTCGACCACAATTACGAATTATTCAATCACCTCGATTCGTTCCGAATTTTTGAACTACCCATCCTGGTTGGAATTTCACGTAAGTCGATGCTTTATAAATTATTGGGATCGACTCCTGATAATATGTTGAATGCCACAACTGTTCTAAATACTTTAGCCCTTCACGCAGGGGTCGATTTCCTCCGGGTCCATGATGTAAAAGAAGCTGTTGAAGCTGTAACAATTGTAGAGAAACTTAAACAAACCACGAGATGAGCACGCTTTTTATACAGGTAAGATTCTTGGATGTCGTTGATATATTATTGGTTACCTTTTTGTTGTATAAATTGTACCTGTTAATTAGGGGGACTGCTGCCTTCAGCATCATCATGGGGATTTTCATCATTTACATTACTTGGATTGTTGTGAAAGGATTGAATATGGAGCTCATTGGTGGGATCATGGGCCAGGTGATGGGAGTAGGGGTTATTGCTATCGTGGTGGTGTTTCAGCAGGAAATCAGGAAATTGTTCCTGCTGTTGGGCACCAAATACAACCTGAATCACCGGCTTTCGTTCGATAAGCTTTTTTCGCGCGAAAAAGAGGAATTCACTAACATGCAAGTAAAAACATTAGTTTCGGCCATCGACAACATGTCGAGATCGAAAACCGGTGCGTTAATTGTGATGACCAATAAAATAGTATTAAAAGAGTATATCGATACCGGAGAGAAAATAAACTCGCTTATTTCTCAAGCACTTATTGAAACCATCTTTTTTAAGAATTCACCCTTGCACGATGGGGCTATGATTATTGACGGGGGAAATATCATTGCTGCCCGTTGTGTATTGCCCCTTACCAACCGAAAAATGGAAAATGAAAATCTGGGATTGCGCCATAGGGCTGCTTTGGGCATGAGCTTGGCAACCGATGCACTCGTGATTGTGGTATCGGAAGAAACCGGGAAAATTTCCTATGCCATCAATGGGGAGCTTTTCGAAGATATTAACCCGATAGAACTAACCAGGAAAATAGAAACAGTTTATTCTTAAAAAGAAAGAGGCTATCCATTTCAGATAGCCTCAATCTATAAAATTGTTTGCTATTCGCTTACATTATTTTATAACTTATAAACTTTCTGATACCCGTAAATTGCTTCATCGCCCAATTCTTCTTCAATCCGGAGCAATTGGTTGTATTTGGCCATACGGTCTGAGCGGCTGAGCGATCCAGTTTTAATTTGGCCGCTGTTGGTTGCTACAGCAATGTCGGCGATGGTTGAATCTTCGGTTTCGCCCGAGCGGTGCGAGGTAACCGAGGTATACCCAGCACGGTGGGCCATCTCGATGGCATCGAGGGTTTCGGTTAAGGTACCAATCTGGTTCACCTTGATCAGGATTGAATTGGCAGCTCCCAACTCGATGCCTTTTTTAAGATATTCTACATTGGTTACAAAAAGATCATCACCAACCAGTTGGCATTTACCTCCTAATTTTTGGGTAAGTGCAACCCAGCCATTCCAATCGCCTTCGTGCATGCCATCTTCGATTGAATCGATCGGATATTTGGCGACCAAACCGGCCAAAAAATCAACTTGTTCAGCCGAGGTGCGTTTCGCACCTTTGGGTCCTTCAAATTTGGTGTAATCGTAAACCCCATTGACGTAAAATTCTGAAGCAGCGCAATCCAAGGCAATAGTCACATCTACTCCAGGCTTGTACCCGGCTTTTTCGATTGCTTTCAGGATGCTTTCCAAAGCGTCTTCGGTGCCATTGAGTGAAGGAGCAAAACCGCCTTCATCGCCAACAGCAGTACTCAGGCCACGATCGTGGAAGATTTTTTTCAAGCTATGGAAAACTTCTGCTCCCATACGGAGGCCTTCTCGGAATGAAGAAGCACCAACCGGACGGATCATGAATTCCTGAAAAGCGATAGGTGCATCGGAATGAGAACCTCCATTGATGATGTTCATCATGGGAACGGGCAATGTTTTGGCGTTGGTGCCTCCTATATATCGGAACAAAGGCATCTCGAGGTAGTTGGCAGCGGCTTTGGCCACGGCAAGCGATACTCCCAGTATTGCATTGGCGCCAAGGTTGCTTTTAGTTTTGGTGCCATCAAGTTTCAGCATCAGTTTATCGATGGCTACCTGATCGAGGGCGCTCATTCCTTCAACAGCGGGTCCGATCTTGGTATTTACATTTTCAACTGCTTTAAGTACACCTTTTCCCAGGTACCGGCTTTTATCACCGTCGCGCAGTTCAATTGCTTCGTTTTCACCTGTCGATGCACCAGAAGGTACCGCTGCAATACCTTTAATGCCACTTTCGAGGGTTACTTCTACTTCTACGGTAGGATTCCCACGGGAATCAAGGATTTCTCTTCCTTTTACTTCTTGAATATACATTTTGAACTATTTTAAATGGTTATAATTTACAAATGACCACAAAATTACAATTATTTACAATAACTAAATCATGTGAGTACCGTATTTCAACCGTTTGTTAAACTAATTTATTCTGTTCCAAAAATACAAAACCCTACAACGATTTGCAGGGTTATTTGGGTTGGTAAAGTTGTTGTTTGAATTATATAAAAGGCAATTTAACTATTTGGGCTTTGAGGTTCTTGTTTCTTATCTTTACATATATGATATTGTCGAATTGGCTTTCCTTAGTGTCAACGTAAGCCATACCTATTCCTAGGTTTAATACCGGGGAAATTGAACCCGAAGTGACATGCCCGATTACTTTTTCGTGAGCATCAAACACTTCATAACCATGTCTTGGTATGCCTTTATCGAGCATGATAAAGCCTCTTAATTTTTTTTGTACTCCGTTTGTTTTTTGGGCAAGGAGCCGATCCCGGTCGATGAAGGGTTTTTTTTCAGTGAATTTGGTGATCCAAGCCAAGCCAGCTTCAATGGGAGAGGTGGTGTCGTCGATGTCGTTACCATATAAACAATACCCCATCTCGAGGCGTAAGGTATCGCGTGCGCCCAGCCCTGCCGGAACCATCCCATATTCATCTCCTGCTTCGAAGAGGGCTTTCCATATTTTTTCGGCATACTGGTTTTCGAAATACAACTCAAAACCGCCAGCTCCTGTATATCCTGTTGCTGAAATGATTACATTATCGATATCCGCAATTTCCCCTTGGGTAAAATGATAATAAGGAAGGCTTGAAAGGTCGAGGGAGGTAAGCTTTTGCACTGTTTCCAATGCTTTGGGCCCTTGAATGGCCAATTGAGCAATTTGTGACGAGGCGTTTTCAAGTATCGCTCCCTGATTATTGTTTTCGACTAGCCATTGAAAATCTTTGTCGGTATTCGATGCGTTCACTACCAAAAGAAAATTTTGAGCATCGAATGCATAAACGAGCAAGTCGTCCACAATTCCTCCCGTCCCGTTGGGGAAGCAGGAATATTGTATTTGCCCCGATTTCAGTAAGGAAGCATCGTTTGAACAAACTCGTTGAATCAATTCCAGTGCATGTGGACCTTTAACCCAAATTTCACCCATGTGAGACACATCAAACACGGCAACACGTTGACGCACTGCAAGATGCTCGTTGATGATCCCGCTATATTCAAGTGGCATCAGGAAGCCGGCAAAATCGACCATTTTTGCTCCCAACCTTTGATGTATTTTTACAAAAGGAGTAGTTTTAACCATGATTTAACAAATTAAACATTAATCATGTAGACGAAGATAGCCCTTTTGGATACTCAAATACATGAATAAAGTCATATTGAAGGTTTGAATTTAGAATTGAAATTATAGGAAAAACAAACATTTTTTGTTATAATTGTGCCTTCATATTGAAAAATCTGGATATGGCATACACTGATTTAAATTACCTCAAAGAGATAACCGGTGGTGAACCCGAGATCGTTAAGGAAATGATCGAGATGTTTATCGAGCAGGTTGCTGAGTTTAAAGTGAACATGGATAATTATCTTGCAAATAAACAATACATTGAACTTGGGAAGGAAGCACATAAAGCCAAGTCGTCGGTTTTAATTGTAGGGATGGAAGATTTAGGCAAGAATCTGAAAAAACTACAACTTCTTACTGAGGCGAATAAAGAGGTAGAAACCTATCCCGACTACGTAAAAATGTTCAATGAGCAATGTGATGCTGCGTTGATTGAATTACAAGCAGAATTGAATAGTTTATAGTGTTTTCTTTAAAAAATAACAAGAGGCTGTCTGTTTTGGGCAGCCTCTTGTCATAATATGTTCTTCCTTATTGTTTGAATACCAACTCCTCATTTTCATTGGTCAGTAGGATGGGTTTTCCTGAAGTTATGTCGCCGGAAAGGATTTTCTTCGAAAGAGGGTTCAATACAAATTCTTGCAAGGCTCTTTTAATAGGTCGGGCCCCGAAATGTGGGTCAAAACCAACTGAAGCGATCCATTCCATAGCCGCACCTTCAACAACAAGTTCAATTTTTTGTTTCTCGAGGCGTTCGATTATTCGGTTTACCTGAAGTTTCACGATCTCAACAATTTCTTTCCTACCCAGGGGCATGAACATGATGATGTCGTCGATCCGGTTAAGAAATTCAGGCCTTATGGATGCTTTTAAAAGATCGAATACTTGTTCCCGGGCTTGTTCGTATTTATTGTACCGGTTGCTCTCGGTGAGGCCTTCATATATTTCCCTGATCATTTGTGAACCGAGGTTTGAAGTCATAATAATAATTGTATTCTTGAAGTTGGCAATCCTGCCTTTATTGTCGGTCAGTCTGCCGTCGTCCAGAACCTGAAGCAATACATTGAACACGTCGGGATGGGCCTTTTCAATTTCATCGAATAATACGACTGAATAAGGTTTTCTCCTGACTGCCTCGGTAAGTTGGCCTCCTTCATCGTAGCCTACGTATCCCGGAGGTGATCCGATCAAGCGGGTTACCGAGAATTTTTCCTGATATTCGCTCATGTCGATGCGGGTCATCATGTTTTCGTCGTCGAATAAATATTCGGCCAAAGCTTTGGCTAATTCGGTTTTTCCAACTCCGGTGGTACCCAGGAAGATGAAAGATCCAATCGGGCGTTTTTCGTCCTGCAATCCGGCCCGGCTACGCCTAACTGCATCGGCTACAGCTGTAATGGCCTCTTCTTGTCCAACCACCCTTTTTTTCAATTCATCTTCAAGTTTGAGCAATTTTTCACGCTCACTTTCGATCATCTTTAACACGGGAATGCCGGTCCAACGGCTTACCACTTCTGCAATGTCTTCAGCATCTACTTCTTGCTTGACCAAAGTTCCTTTTTTATGTTTTTCTTCGAGCTCCGCCTGGAGTTTTTCGATTTCGGTCTGGGCATTTTTAATCAGGCCATAGCGTATTTCAGCTACACGGCCATAATCACCTGACCGTTCAGCTTGTTCGGCCTGGAGTTGATAGTCTTCTATATTCTGCCTGTGTTTTTGTATCCCTTCAATAATTCTTTTTTCGGTTTCCCATTCGGCACGAAAAAGGGAGCGTTCGGTTTGTAA
>CAZSIK010000013.1:0-1288 GCA_964606515.1 uncultured Prolixibacteraceae bacterium | reverse complement strand
TGGCTAATTGTTCATTGAGGCTGTTTAACGTTGAATGGTCGTTTTCGCGTTTAATTGCTTCGCGTTCAATTTCGAGCTGAATGATTTTTCGTTCAATTTCATCGAGGTCTTCGGGTACTGAATCGATTTCGAGCCGAAGTTTCGCGGCCGCTTCATCCATGAGGTCAATGGCCTTGTCGGGCAAAAAACGTTCGGTAATGTATCGATCTGAAAGTTCAACTGAAGCGATGATGGCTTCATCTTTAATCCTGACTTTATGATGATTTTCGTATCGTTCCTTTAAACCCCTCAATATAGAAATGGAACTCATCACATCGGGTTCATCTACCATAACGATCTGGAACCTACGCTCCAAGGCTTTGTCCTTTTCAAAATACTTTTGATATTCGTTCAGGGTGGTTGCCCCTATGGCTCTTAAATCGCCCCGAGCAAGGGCGGGTTTCAGAATGTTGGCAGCATCCATGGCCCCTTCACTTTTTCCGGCTCCCACAAGAGTGTGTATTTCATCGATGAAAAGGATGACTTCTCCATTGGCATTAACCACCTCGTTAACAACCGATTTCAATCTTTCTTCGAACTCTCCTTTATATTTTGCACCGGCAATTAATGCGCCCATATCGAGCGAAAACAGGTGTTTGCTTTTCAAGTTTTCAGGAACATCCCCTTTTACAATTCTTTGTGCCAAACCTTCGGCAATGGCGGTTTTACCAGTTCCAGGTTCTCCAATCAGGATGGGGTTATTTTTGGTTCTGCGCGATAAAATTTGCAAAATCCTTCTAATTTCTTCATCACGGCCAATCACAGGGTCGAGTTTCCCTTGCCGGGCCCGTTCGATGAGGTTTACTGCAAACCGTCCCAAGGCATTGTAAGTTTCTTCGGCGGTTTCGCTATTGACCCTGGCCCCATTCCGCAATTCATTTATTGCTTTTTCGAGCTCTGATTTAACAAAACCACTATCTTTCAGCATGGTTGATACCTGGTCGTTGGCATCGAGCAGGCCCATCAGTAGATGTTCGACCGAAACAAACTGGTCGCCCATTTTCGAAGCATCGTTTATCGCCTTTTGTATTGTCTGATTCGCTGGATTAGATAAATAGGGTTGGCCACCACTAACTTTTGGATAGCTATCGATGATTTTATCAACCATCTTTGTAAGTAAGGCTCCGTTAATCCCCATTTTCTGAAAAAGGAAACCGGTAATGTTTTCTGCAACCTGAAGCAACGATTTAAGTATATGGCCGGTATCAATAGCCTGATTTTTTTCAGAGAGGGCTAACTGTGCAGCCTG
>CAZSIK010000012.1:24580-30025 GCA_964606515.1 uncultured Prolixibacteraceae bacterium | reverse complement strand
CCGGTCCTCGTTGGTCAGAGCTTCCTCGCGAAGCATATTTGAAAAACCGATAATGGCATTCATCGGGGTCCTGATTTCGTGGCTCATGTTGGCAAGGAACAGGGACTTAAGGCGATCGGCTTCCACTGCTTTGTCTTTGGCTTTAATAATTTCATCGCGGGCAATAGCCATTTGGGTAATGTCTTCTATGATCCCTTCGATGGTAATTTCCTTGAATCCTTCTTCAAGCAGTGCCAAGGTAAGGTTGGCAATAAAGGTGGTACCATCTTTTCTTTTCAGGTTGATTTCAGCATTGACCTCTTTGGTTTCCAACACGGTTTCGAAAATGAGGTTGCCTAACTCTGGATCAACAAGTAAATCAGAAGTACTTAGACTGGTAAGGTCATCGGTTTTTGAATAGCCGAACATATTTCGGAAGCGGAAATTGTATTCAACAACGCGCTGATCTTTGTCGATCCTGAAAATGGCAAGTGGCGCATTTTCGAAAAGGGCCCTGAACTTGGCCTGGCTTTCGAGCATGGCTTCTTCGGCCAATTTCAGTTCAGTAAGGTCGCGCGATACCCCCACGGTTCCGATGCATTTCTTGTCTTTGTCGTACAAGGCAATTTTTGTATCCGACAGGTAGTGTATTTTTCCATCAACATTCAGTTTATGAAAGTGGTTGATTACAGGTACTCCTGTCTTAATAATTTCCTGTTCTACCTTATACGCATCGGCAGCATGCTCAAAAAACTCAAAATCGGTTTTACCCAAAGCCTGGCTTCGATCCGACAAGCCCATCAATTTGGCCTGAGCAAGGTTGATCCTTGTGAAGCGGCTCTGTAAATCTTTAAAATAAATCGAATCTGGAATATTGTCGATCAACGATTGCATGGTGTTTTTCTCGTGTTCGAGTTGAAATTCCCTTTGTTTTTGGTTATGGTACCAAATCAGGAATAACATGGCAACAAACAAGCCTGCCAAGGAATAAACCAATAAATTGAACCATGTTTTTTCCCAAAGGGGCGGCTTTACTTTAATATGCAATATTTTTTCTTCCGACATGATCCCATCGCTACTTAAAGCTTTGATTTTGAAACGATAGTCGCCACCTTTCAAGTTGTTGTAAGTAACATAACGGTTCGACATATCGCGTTTCACCCAATTTTTGTCAAAAGGCTCAAGTTGATAAAAGAAGATATTATTTCGTGAATCGGAAAAATGAATGGGAGATATGGTGAATGTAAGTACCTTATCACGATGGTTTAGCTCAAGTTGCTCGAGCATTTCAACAGGCTGTTCAATAACTACCCGTTCATTGAAAAGAATTCCGGGCATGATTTTCTGATTGTTGATCAATAACTCGCTGATCTGAATCAATGGTGCTTCTTGATTGACTGCCGACTCGTTGGGTTTCAAAAAATTTATCCCGCCCATCCCTGAAAAAAACAGGGTTCCTTCGGCATCAATGGCCACCGCATTATCGTTAAACTCATATCCTTGCAAATAATACGATCCGGTATAGTTTGCCACCACTTTGCTTTGAGGGGAATATTTCGACAGGCCCCTGTTCGTGCCTAACCAGATATTGCCCTGAAAATCGGTCATAATCGACCTGACCACGTTGCTTGCCAAACCGGCTCTCGTGTCGATTCGGGTTTGTTTTTGGCTTCCCAGATCGACCTCAACCAATCCTATACCTTGGGTTCCAACCCAAAGTGTATTTCCAGATTTATAAATACTATTGATTGGGTATTTAGAAAGTATTTCGTTATTGAAATAGTCAACTTCAGCTAGTGGGTTCATTATGTTTAGCCGGAACAAACCCGTACCATCGGCACCAATCCATAAAAAGCCTTCAGGATCTGAAAGAATGGAAGTGATCCAGCGGTCCCTGTATTGCCTGTTCCGCGATCCACCATCGGTTTCGATTGCCAAAGGTACCTGTCTGATGATCTTCGCGTTGGGGTCGAAACAACAAAGACCATGAAGGTTGGACGAAAAATAGATCATTTGATCGGCCCCAAGAACCAGATTCGAGAGTACCCCAAGTTCTTGTTCTTTGGCTTCAAGCGAAGAAAAACGCTCAAATGAGATCAGAAACTCACGATCGGTATTAATACAGACAAGTCCTTTGTCTTGAGTAGCCACGTATAATTTCTTTTTATGCCAAAGCAAGGAGTTGACCTTGCATTGGTTTAAATTCTTCAAAAACCGATCGGAAACATTGGCGGTCTTAACATTATCGAAATCGGTGTAATCGAGCAGTACGATCCCATGATGAGCCGTCCCTGCCCATAGCTTTCCAGGAACTTCAGGCACCGGAACCATGCAGGAAATCCCTGAAGGCAGGAGTTTTCCCGATTCTGCTTTCCTGATCATTTGTTCATCAAGGTTTAGGATAAAAATTCCGTTGTCGGCTGTACCTACCCATACCAGACCATGCAAATCCTGGGTTATCGATTTGATCTGGTTCGAAGAGATAAGTTCATTTTCGATGTTGTAAGCCGACCTTATTTCATTCAGGTTTGGATCGATTTGCAGCAGTCCGTTTTCGCTTGTACCGATCCAAATATTCCCGTCACGATCAGTAAAAACTGAGGTAAACTGATAAGCTCCCAGTGAACTATTAATGCCCGGTTCATAAAAAAATTCTTGCTCAATATTATGGATGAATATTTTATTGCTAGTATACACGATTAATTCCCCGTTTTGTTTACTGGCAATTTCAATTACGGGTAAGTTGTTTATGCCAAACGCGTCGTAGGGATAAAAAATACCAGAATCCTCATCGTAAGCCATTAAGCCTTTCGATGTACCTAACCACAATTGGTTTTGATCGTCTTCGAACAAGGTAGTGAGCCTCATGGTTTCAGGCTCATCAACTTCAACGTTTATTCTTTCAAGCTGTTGTTTGTCGGTAAGTTTCATTACCCGCCGAGGTGTTAACACTAAAATTTGACCCGATTTACGTTGGACAATCTTTCTTACATAAATTCTCTGCCCGAAAATGTTTTGTTCAGTTGGGCTTATCCTTATCGGTACAAAACGTTGAGATAGGTTTTCAAAACAATAAAATGAAGCTTTGGTTCCACACCACAAGTTGTTGTCTTTATCATAACAAAGTGCAGTAAAACTGTTGTTCTGATTTCCGGAGGAATCAAATTCTGAAACATTGAATACCTCGAAGCGCTGCCCGTCGAAGCGGTTTAATCCGTCGTTGGTGGCAATCCAAACAAAACCAAAGCGATCCTGTAGTATGGCATTGGCTGAGCTTTGGCTTAAGCCATGCTCAACACCCACATGATTCGACGAAATAAAACCAGCCGCATTTAATGCCAGTTGTATCCCGAAATAAAACATAAAAACAACTCCCCACTTACGCATAGCTCCCACAATAAAAATTATTTCAGGTGATGAATATAGCTAATTTAAATAAACAATAGAACTTAATAGGTCTTAATTTTTATTTTTATATTTCCATTCAAAACCTTCTTTTGTGTCCTTGATTTCAAAACCTAAAGCAATCAATTCATTCCTGATTTTATCGGAGGTGGCCCAATTTTTTGATGCTTTCGCTTCCATGCGTAATTTTAACAATAAATCGACTACTTCTTCTAAGACATCTTGTTTCTCTTGATTCTTATTAATTTCATCCGTTCCCAATCCAAGGATATCGAAAACAAATTGATTGAATGTGGTTTTTAAATTTTCAAGATCGTCGTTTGAAATCTTTTCATTTCCTGAATGAACTGAATTAATAACTTTAACTGCATCAAATAAATGGGCTATTACAATGGGACTGTTGAAATCATCATTCATGGCCTGGTAGCAGTTGGAAGAAAAATCAGCCAAAGCGATGGTCGATTGTGTTGAAGCCGACAAAGTTTCAAGGGTCTTGGCCGCTTTCATCAAGCGCTCAAGTCCTTTCTCGGCTGCTTGCAATGCTTCGTTCGAGAAATCGAGAGTTCCCCTATAGTGGGCTTGCAAGATGAAGAAGCGGATGGTCATCGGGGTATAGGCTTTTTCAAGCAGGGGATGGCTCCCGGAAAAGAATTGGTCGAGGGTAATAAAATTGCCCAGCGACTTGCCCATTTTTTGCCCGTTGATTGTAATCATATTGTTGTGCATCCAATAGCGCACCGAATCGTGGCCCAAGGCAGCACAACTTTGGGCAATTTCGGCTTCATGATGTGGAAATAGTAAGTCGAGCCCCCCACCGTGTATGTCGAAATGAGTGCCTAAATATTTGGTGCTCATCGTGGTGCATTCGATGTGCCATCCAGGGAATCCCTCACTCCAAGGCGAGGGCCACTTCATCAGGTGATCGGGTTGGGCTTTTTTCCAGAGTGCGAAATCAAGTGGCGACCGTTTCTCCGATTGCCCGTCCAGATCGCGGGTGTTGGCAAGCAGTTCTTCAGGATTCCTACCCGACAATTTCCCATAGTTATAATCACGGGCATATTTTTCCACGTCGAAATAAACCGAACCTTCGCTCTGATAAGCATAACCCTTATCGAGTATGGTTTTAACCATTTCAATTTGCTCGATGATATGGCCGGTTGCCGTAGGTTCGATCGAAGGGGGAAGTACGTTTAGCTGCGCCATATTTCTGCGGTAGCTGTTGGTAAATTTTTGAACCACTTCCATGGGTTCTATCTGGTCGAGCTTGGCAATCTTCCCGATCTTATCCTCCCCCTCATCAGCATCGTTGACAAGATGCCCTACATCGGTAATGTTACGTACATACCGAACCTGATAACCAAGGTGGCTTAGGTATCTGTAAACCAAATCGAAAGTAATGGCAGGACGTGAATGCCCCAGATGGGCGTGGCCATAAACTGTAGGGCCACAAACATACATGCCTGCTTTTCCCTCAACCAAGGGCCGAAATTCTTCTTTTTTACGGGTCAGTGTGTTGTAAATATGTAGGCTCATTAATTCAAAATCTTAATTGAAGTGCAAAGGTAAAAAATCTTTTTATCGGTTCTATTTACCAAAGCAACGATGGTTATTCAGGAAAATATAAATCAGATGGTAAATTGATTTTTTGAGTTAGACTCTTAATAAATATCCACATGCCATACTTCAAATTATAAATGCCACGAATTCACATATTCAAATTCGTGTATTCGTGGCATTTATAATAACAAAACCTACACTTATTCGTCTTATTAACAATGTGTAATCAACTTTTTCTATTAGCCTAAATACTAGAAAATTCATGAAGAAGTGATAGTATTTATTAGATACCTAGTTCAATTGATATTTTTTTTCTAATTTCACACTTTAATTGGAATTTGAAGGATGAGAAAGTTAAGCATTGTTTTATTTGTGCTTCTTTTAGCGATAAGTAACAAGATACAAGCACAATATGAAGCTCAGGCATTTGATCTGGAAAAGATTTTTGAAATTCCGCAATCGGAAGTTCGGGCGTTAATTTCAATTTATAACGCAACCAATGGC
>CAZSIK010000012.1:15651-24570 GCA_964606515.1 uncultured Prolixibacteraceae bacterium | reverse complement strand
CCCTACGTGGAAGAACAAACGTAACTGGCTTGTTTCGTACACCCCATCAAGCTGGTATGGCATTTCGGTAAAAAATGGGCACGTGGTTGAACTGAGCCTGAACGCAAATTCACTTAAAGGAAAGCTTCCTCCTGAAATCGGTGATTTACCTTCTCTTGAAGCAGTTTATCTTTACGACAACCAGCTTTCGGGTCCCATCCCCAAAGAAATTACCCGGTTAAACCAATTAAAAAAAATCAATCTTTGGAATAATCAATTTTCGGGATCCATTCCGGAAAAAATAGGAGACCTTTCTAACCTCATCGAAATCATTCTTACTCAAAACCAATTACAGGGTTCTTTGCCCCCTTCGTTATTCCGCCTTTCCAAATTGGAAATATTATCCTTCTCGAAAAATAAAATTGAAGGCAATATACCGTCAGAAATTTCGAATTTAACCCAGCTAAAGCTCTTTGCTGCCAACGACAACAAACTTACCGGTACCTTGCCTGTTTCGTTGGTCAATTTAAAGAAATTGCAATGGTTTTCGGTAGCAAACAACCAACTAACCGGGTCGATTCCCGGGAACCTGAAGCTTCTCGAAGGCCTTGTGCGCTTCAACCTAAGCGACAATAAATTAACCGGTCCCATTCCTTCCGACATTTCTTCGATGAAAAGCCTGACTTGGTTGAATATTTCGAACAACCGGCTTACAGGAAAAGTCCCCGACGGGTTGCGCAATAAACCCGGGCTAAAAAGGCTTGCATTGAACGGAAACTTACTTGCAGGTCAAGAACTTTCAGAATCGATTGCACCCTAATTTTTTCTAGAAAAAACGTTTTTCATGCCATTGACAAAAACATACCAAGAGATCAACGAAAAGATCAGAATGGGAAAGGCTGTGGTGCTTACTGCCGAGGAAGTGGCCCAAATGGCCTTGACCTCGACCCCTGAAGAGATCGTTGAAAAAGTAGATGTAGTAACTACCGCTACTTTTGGAGCCATGTGTTCGAGCGGCGCTTTTATCAATTTCGGCCATGCCAATCCACCTATCCGGATGGAAAAGATACGGCTCAACGGCGTTCCGGCCTATAATGGACTTGCTGCTGTCGACACGTATATCGGAGCTACTGCAGTCAACCTCAAAAATCCTGATTACGGTGGAGCTCATGTAATCCAGGACCTGATCGAAGGAAAAGACATCGTACTCGAAGCCTGGGGAAAAGGAACCGATTGCTATCCTCGAAAGTACATCAAAACCCTGATCAACAAGGACAGTGTAAACGAAATGTTCCTGTTCAACCCCAGGAACGCCTACCAAAATTATAATGTAGCAGTAAACACTACACCCAAAATAAAATATACTTACATGGGTACCCTGTTGCCCAATCTTCGCAACGCTACCTATTCAACTTCAGGTGAATTAAGCCCTCTGCTCAACGACCCGGAGATGAAAACCATTGGTATCGGAACAAGAATATTCTTAGGAGGAACAACTGGTTACGTGGTTTGGCCTGGAACCCAGTTTCATACCACCCGTCCCAAAGACGAAAACGGAGTGCCGGTAACCAATGCCGCCACACTGGCTGTAATCGGGAACCTCAAAGAAATGAGCAGTGAATTTCTTCAGGCAGCTTCTTATGAAAAATATGGGGTAAGTCTTTTCGTGGGCATCGGGATTCCGATACCCGTGTTGAATGCCGAAATGGCCCGGCGGGTTTCGATCAATAACAGCCAAATTCAAACTTCAGTGCTCGATTATGGCAGCCCCGGTACTCCTAAATTGGGCCAGGTTACTTATGCCCAGCTCAGGTCGGGCGAAATTGAAGTCAATGGGACTAAAATCCGTACTGCCCCTGTAGCGAGTCTAGCAAAAGCCCGAAAAATTGCCTCGTTATTGAAAGAAAAAATCGAGGGTGGTGAATTTCTGCTTCAGGAACCCATTCAACTTTTTCCGACAAACACTTCATTGAAACCCTTGATTGAGGTTGAGGTAAAAGATTCTGAAACCGAAGAGGAGGCATAACTATGAACCAGGTAAAACGAAGAATCATTCTTAGGTTCCCGCCTCAAAGTGGCGATAAGCCTTTGAGTTACGTATTGGTAAAAGATTACGACATCCGGATCAACATCCTTAAAGCCGAAGTGATGCCTGGTAAACGTGGCAGCCTCCTTCTTGAAATGGAAGCTGCCGAATCGAATCTCAAAAAAGGATTGGAATATCTCGAAACACATAACGTAGAGGTACAACCCCTTGAAAAAAGGATCAAGCTGAAACAAGAAAATTGCATCAACTGCGGTAATTGTACTGCAGTTTGTTTTGCCGGGGCATTGACTATGGATCCGGTAAGCTGGGAACTCAGGTTCAACAAAGAAGAGTGCGTGGCTTGCGAACTTTGTGTAAAAGCCTGCCCCTTAAAACTTTTCGAAATCGATTTCCGCGAAGAAAACTAATTCGACCTTATGATTGAACCCCGTTTTTACAGAAAACGAATGGGGAGGGAACGGTTCTGTTCGTTCGTGGTGGGTTATAAAGACTCCGACCTTTGGATTGGTGTTGATTGTGCTCATGATCATGCTTCTATCCCCGAATTCGCCAAAGAAAAATTGCTTGAGCTTAGGAAGGGGCTCGAACGCTATATCTTGTCGCATCCCGAATTTGCAGCTTCGTTCTCTCCAGTAGATCCCTTGCCCGGAGCCCCGGAAATTGCATTTTCAATGGCCAGGGCAGGTACAATTGCAGGAACTGGACCTATGGCTGCTGTTGCAGGTGCCTTTTCGGAATACCTGGGACGTGCCCTACTTGCTGAATTCAACCTTGATGAAATTGTGATCGAAAATGGGGGCGACTTGTTTTTATCACTAAAAAATGATCTTATTCTTGAGGTTTATGCCGGGAAATCGGCGCTCACAGGTAAAATTGGATTACAAATCCCCGCTAAATATTCTCCTTTAGGTATTTGTACTTCAGCAGGAACAGTTGGGCCTTCGGTAAGTTTAGGAAAAGCCGATGCCGCGATGGTGGCCTGTGCCGATACAGCCCTGGCCGATGCCTGGGCCACTGCCATCGGGAACAAGGTAAAAAATCAGGCTGACATTGAAACCCAACTCGACTGCATGGGCCATCATCCTGAAATTATTTCGTTGCTTATTATTTGTGAAGAAAATGTAGGGGTTCGTGGCCGTTTCGAATTAATACCGATTAACGAATCAGCAAGTAATAGCCGATAATCGCGATTAAAACCAAGAATAAAGCTATAAGATAAAAAGCAAACTGATTTCTTTTCCGGTCTATTGAAGCCTGATTCCTTATTTGATGGATAACCTCCTTTGTTCTGTCAGCTTTGGGTGTTTCTTTTTGTAAATCAGCATGATAGACAGGATTGTGTACTTGCCTTACTTTATCGAGCACTTTCTTAGTACGTTCTTTACGTGCTTTAATCAACATCCGGTTTTCTCTTATCCGGTTGTTCATATCGGTAACATGTCCACCAAAACTCATAGCGTTTCATTTAAGTTTTTTTGAAGATAGAATTAATTAGCTGAATTAACTAGGGTTTGTCTTGGCAATTCCAATATTTCAAGGTTTTTTATGTTGCTGCCCTCAATTTCAAACCGAAGAAAGGTTTTCACTTTATGAAACCCATAATGGCCACTTGCCCCCGGATTCAAATACAAGAAGCTGAATTTTTTATCGAACATTACCCTCAGGATGTGCGAATGGCCGCAAACAAACAAATTAGGGGCTTCGTCGAGCAATCCGGGTCTCACACTTATATCGTAATGACCTGGGTAACCCCCGATATGGGTCATCCAAACTTTTACTTCTTCACATTTAAATTTTAAGTGCTTAGGATAAACTGCCCGGACTTTATGGTCGTCGATATTCCCGTACACGCCACGAAGAGGTTTGAAAGCTGCAAGTTGATCGGCAATTTCAAGGTTCCCGAAATCGCCGGCATGCCATAATTCGTCGCACGACTTAAAGAATTCGAATAATTTGGGTTCTAAAAAACCATGAGTGTCCGATAACAATCCGATTTTCCGCATGTTTTTTCAGGTAAAAATAAGCAATCTTTGAAGGTGTTCTACAATTTAGTACTTTCGTAGTCTTAAAAAATGAAGCCATGAAGAGATTGGTTTTGATACGGCACGCGAAAGCAGAACAAGGCGGATACGATCATGATTTCAGCCGCGAATTGGCCCAGAGGGGGCGTGACGATGCCCATCGTTTGGGTAGCGAATTACGCGACATGGGAATAATTCCCGATTTCATCATCTCCAGCCCAGCCCATCGGGCACTTACCACAGCCCGTATCTTTGCTGAAGAAATTGGTTTTCAAAAAGATAAAATTGTAGAAAAAAAGGGGCTTTACTTTGATTACTCCACCTTCGATTTCATTGAAATGGTGAAGCAAGTCCCTGAAAATGTGCAAACATTGTTCGTATTTGGCCATAATCCGTTCATGTATTACATGGCCACGAACCTTTGCACAGGTTTTCATGGCGACATGCCTACCTGTTCCACCGTGCTAATCGATTTCAGCATCGATACCTGGCAAGAACTTGAAACCAGGCAGGGAAACTTGAACCAACATTTATACCCATCGATGTTATAATTATGGACAATCTCTTTTATACTCCCGATATCTCGGGAAAATCGTATCAGTTCGAAGGGCCTGAATCGAAGCATTGCATCAAAGTGTTGCGGCATTCAAAAGGCGACACCCTTCATCTGATCGACGGAAAAGGAGGATGGTATCAGGCGGTAATCACCGAACCCGACCCCAAACGGTGCCTGGTTGAAGTTGTGAAGCATTGGAGCGAAACCAATACAAAAAAATTTTACTGTCATGTTGCCCTTGCCCCCACCAAAAATATTGAACGCTTCGAGTGGTTCCTCGAGAAAGCCACCGAATTGGGAATCGACGAAGTTACCCCCATTCTTTGTGATCATTCGGAACGGAAACATGTCAACCACGAGCGATTGGAGAAAATTATGGTCTCGGCCATCAAACAATCGCAAAAGGCCACGCTGCCCCGCTTGAATAAAATGGTTAACTTCGAAACCTTGATCAGTTTGGATAGGAACAAAGAACGGTATATTGCCCATTGCGCAGGCGACATGAAGCAACATTTGCTTCATTGTGCAAAGCCACAGAGCCGTTCGCTTATTTTAATCGGGCCTGAGGGCGATTTCTCTGAAAAAGAAATTCAGGTTGCCTTGCTGAACGAGTTTGTTCCTGTTTCATTGGGTAACAGTCGATTACGAACCGAAACTGCAGGAATAGCTGCTTGCCATATCATCAATCTGGTCAACGAAAAAAAATGAGTATCAAGCCATGAAAACAATAGTTACAGCATTAGCCCTTTTTCTGGCCACTTTTTGCCTGGCACAAAATAACACCACAGTCCGCATCGGTTTATTAAAATACGGAGGAGGGGGCGATTGGTATGCCAACCCAACATCCTTGCCCAATCTGATCGAATTTGTGAATAAAAACCTGAGTACCAACATTCACCCCGAACCAGTTACTGTCGAGGCTGGAAATTCAGAATTGTTCAACCTTCCCTTTGTGCATCTAACCGGTCATGGGAACGTCTATTTTTCAGACCATGAAGTTGAAAACCTCAGGGCTTATTTAATGGCGGGCGGCTTTCTTCATATCGACGACAATTATGGGCTTGATCCCTTCATCCGCCGTGAAATGAAAAAAGTGTTCCCTACTCAGGAATTTATTGAACTTCCACTTACCCATCCAATTTATCATCAGGAGTTTCAATTTGAAAAAGGATTGCCCAAGATTCACGAACACGATAACAAACCCCCGAAAGGCTTCGGGCTCTTCAATGAAGGAAGATTGGTCGTATTTTATTCTTATGAAACCGATCTGGGCGACGGCTGGGAATCGTACGAAGTGCATAAAGACCCACAAAACATCAGGGAATTGGCCCTGAAGATGGGTGCCAACATCCTTTCGTTTGCCTTTAACCAGAATAGGATATTGATGCCTTAAAGCGCTGTCGATCCTTTTTGTGTTTTTTCAGGTTTCGAACAAATCATGATGTTTTTTGCAAAATACTCTATGCCCGACCCTCGGCTTAGTCTTATGCCTTTCCCTACCAATAAGCGCTGACTTTTTCCAGTTTTCCTTTTTAGAGGATCAACATGGCATCGCCATATGTGCCAAAGCGATACTGTTCTTTAATAGCTTGTTTATAAGCCTCCATCAGGTTGTCGTATCCAGCAAAGGCCGAAACCATCATCAATAAAGTGGACAAGGGCAGGTGAAAATTGGAAACCATGCGGTTGGCAACACCGAAATCGTATGGGGGAAAAATGAATTTATTGGTCCATCCTTCGAAAGGTTTAAGCATTCCGTTTGTTGAAACGGTACTTTCAAGGGTTCGCACCACGGTGGTACCCACGGCACAAATATTTTTCTTGCGGTCTTTTGCTTGATTAACAATATCGCAGGCTTCTTGGGTAACCCAAATCTGTTCCGAGTCCATTTTGTGTTTGGTAAGGTCTTCAACATCAACCGTACGGAAGTTACCCAGGCCCACATGTAAGGTAATATAAGCAAAATCGACCCCAATGATCTCCAGCCTCTTCATCAGTTCGCGACTGAAGTGAAGCCCGGCCGTGGGTGCAGCGACAGCTCCTTCGTTCCGGGCAAAAATAGTTTGATAGCGGTCGCGGTCGTCTTCTTCAACCGGACGGTTAATAAACTTGGGCAGTGGGGTTTCACCAAGAGAATAAAGGGTTTCTTTAAACTCATCGTAAGGCCCGTCGAACAGGAAGCGCAAGATACGGCCCCTCGAGGTGGTATTGTCGATAACCTCGGCAACCAACAGGTCGTCTTCGCCAAAATACAACTTATTACCTATCCTGATTTTACGAGCCGGATCGACCAATACATCCCATAGCCGTTGCTCCCGGTTGAGTTCACGCAGCAGAAACACCTCGATTTCAGCACCGGTTTTTTCCTTATTCCCGTACAAACGCGCAGGAAAAACTTTAGTATCGTTGAAGATCATTACATCCTGATCTTCAAAATAATCGATAATATCCTTAAATATTTTGTGTTCGATCTTTCCAGAATCGCGGTGCAAGACCATTAACCGGCTCTCGTCGCGGTGGTGTGAAGGATGCATGGCGATCAGTTCTTCGGGTAATTTGAACTTAAACTTCGATAACTTCATATTTTTGTTTTCTGAACGTTTATTGCTTTGGATGATTATTTAGAAAAAACAACCAAAAGGTTACATTGTTTCAACAGCATTGGCAAATTGTTCAATCGACCAAGCTTGTTCTACATGATGCTCGCCCGATTTTGTTCTGCGCAAGCTGGTAAGATACGCACCACTATCCAGGGCCCTACCAATATCCCTGGCCAGCGAGCGAACATAAGTTCCTTTGCTGCAACGGATAGTTAGCTCCAATTCGGGCAATTCGAAACGGTTAATCCTTATTTCATAGATCGTAACAGCCCGTGCTTCCAGCTCCAATTCTTTACCCTTGCGGGCATAATCGAAAGCACGCTTGCCGTTTACTTTTATAGCTGAAAAAACAGGCGGCACTTGTTGTATGGTTCCTGTAAAGCTGTGGAGTACCTCTTCAATCTTTTCCCTGCTGATGTGGTTTGTAGGATAGAATTCATCCTCTCCGGTTTCCAGATCGAACGAAGGGGTTGTTGCACCCAACTTTAATACAGCTATATATGTTTTCTCGGTCGATTGAAGTGACTCAATCAATTTGGTAGCCTTCCCGGTACAAAGCACAACCAAGCCTGTTGCTTTAGGATCGAGAGTACCAGCGTGTCCTACCTTGCATTTTTTCTTATTCAGCTTCCGGCTAATCAGCCAGCGTACTTTATTCACTACATCGAATGATGTCCATTCAAGGGGTTTGTCGAATAACAACACGGCCCCTTCTTCAAAATCGATGCCTTCTAAATCGTGAGTCATTTAATCTGCTTTCTTTCTGATGATTATTGAAGAATTGTATCTTCAAAATCAGCCCGCAAAGATAGCAATTAAACCCACTAATAAGCAATACAATGAAAAATATATTAACTTACCTTTTCGAACAATCCCGATCATCCATTTACAAGCAAGCAAGCCGCTTACAAATGCAGCTATAGAACCAGCCAGTAGGGGTACTGTACCGATGCTGCCTGTGGCGCTGAAATCGCCCGAAAGAAGTTTTAAAAAGTTAGCGCCCAGAATAGGAATAATCACCATAAGAAAAGAGAATTTAGCCAAGTGAGATTTGTCGTTACCAATCAACATGCCTGTAGCTATGGTAGCCCCGCTGCGTGATATTCCGGGTATGATGGCCATCATCTGGGCAAAACCGATGATCAATGAATCGATAAAACCAATTGGACGTGATCCCTTTTTCCTGAAATAAGCAAAGGCAAGAAGTGTAGCCGTTATCAACAGCATAATTCCTATAAAATTCAGATTTCCAGAAAACAAGCTTTCGATTTCTTCCTCAAAAAAAAGCCCTGCAAATGCAGCAGGAATGGCCGATAAAAGCAGCATGGAAGTATATTTAGTAGCCTCGTTCCATCGAAATTTAAAAATCCCGGCAAAGAGTTCTGCTATTTCCTTGTTAAAAATTATAACGGTACTCAACACAGTAGCCCCGTGTACTGCAATATCGAACGTAAGGTTCCCTTCTCCTTTCAACCCAAATAAAGCATGCCCTATCTCGAGGTGCCCGCTTGAGCTAACTGGCAGGAACTCAGTCAATCCCTGGATAAGACCAAGAATAATGGCTTCAATAATATTCATTAGATTATTGGCCTGATTTGGGTTTCTTCATGATGGCATAGATGATAAACATAAATCCACCAAACGCCATAAGAGGGGCTAGAGTAATCCTTCTGAAACTGAAAATCTCGGGATTAAACACTTTAGGGTCTTCACTTC
>CAZSIK010000012.1:10241-15641 GCA_964606515.1 uncultured Prolixibacteraceae bacterium | reverse complement strand
TAAACCCAAGCACGATGGCAACTAAGCCTATGATAATCAGCTTGTAATTTTCTTTTCCCAACGCGAAAGTTTCGGGGCCCGATTTTTCTATGCTGTTTTTCGACATGATATAAATTTTTATAAGTGGGTAAAAATAGTTAATAAAATAATTCGTCATACCTCATCCTGAGAAATTTGTTTACGGCGAAGGTGGTCGAAAGCCAAGAAAGCAACAGGCCGGAAACAAAAACCAGTACAAACACCAGCACCAGCATTTCGGTAATCCGGTATTGGATAATGTCGCCAAAACGGTTATTGTACGAAACCATCAACAAGGCAAGCAAGGCATTGGCCACGAAAGCCCCGATCAAACCATAAAGGGTTGACCGGGCCACGAAAGGCCGCTTGATAAACGACCGGGTGGCTCCCACCAGTTGCATGGTGTTAATTATAAAACGCTTTGAATAGATGCTCAACCGGATCGTATTATTGATTAAAGCAATAAATATCAACAACATAATGGCAGCCAAGCTCAGTAAGATGAACCCAATTTTTTGGCTGTTCTCGTTGATCAGGCTAACCAGGTTGCGCTGATAAAAAACTTCTCTGACATTGTTAAATTCCATAAAAAGGGTTTCGAGCACGGCCAAACTGTCATTATGGGTATAATCGGAATAGAGTTTGCATTGATGGGATTGTACCCCAGGAAAGAAAGAAAATCTTCACCCAGTTCTTCTTTCAACATGAGGGCCGCTGTTTCAGAATTGACATAAGTGGCCGATTTCACTTCGGGCCGCGCGGATAACACTTTCTGCAACTGCAACAATTCAACTTCTTTAACCTCCTCGTCGAGCACCAAAGTAAGCCCAATATTCTCGCGGATGTATTGATTCAGGTACTGCACGTTCACGATCATCAAACCAAGCAAACCAATCAGGAAGAGGACCAGGGTAATGCTCAGGGTTGAGATGAAATAGGCGTTGGTCAACCTACGTTTCACTGGCCGAAGTGCTTTTTTTGACTTTATCATACCCTTTGTTCTTTATTATTCTTCCATTCAAACCAGACAAGAACACCTGCGGCAAGCAGCAACAACAGCGACGAAGCCAGAGAAACACCATTACCGGTTTCAAACGATTTAGGGTTGAAACTAAACACAATTTCGTGCGTACCAGCCGGAACCATCATACCCCTCAAAATATAATTTACACCAAAATGGGGTTGTTCCTTGCCATCGAGGGTGGCAACCCATCCTTTTGGATAGAAAATTTCGGAAAATACAACCAATTGTTCCGAAGAGGCGTTGAAGTGATAAACTAATTGATTAGGTGCATAAGAAGTTAACTTAATTTCACCTGAAAAATCTTTACTAAGGCTTTTTCCTTCAATGAATTTCGCGTATCGCTTTTCCACAACAGCAGTTTGCAGCAAGTTAACCTTATCGATGGCATCTATTTCTTCATCAGGAGAATTCACCAACTTCACCTCATCCACCATCCAGGCATTGCCAAAAACAACCGGATTGGGGATTGGTGCTGCATCGTTGTTGTAAATAACATATTTGGTGTTGAGCATATTTAATGCGTTCAGCCCGGCAAACACCGTTTCAAAACCACTTTCAGGATTATAATTCCTCAACCGGGTACTAACCATTTGCATGTCCCTGAAAATATGATGTTCGATCATTTCCTGGTAGCGTTGCATTTTAGCCCCATGATATCCCCCGATTGATTTATGATAATACGAAGTTGAGGCATCGTTGAATGTACTTACACTTTGGCTCATGTTTAACACCCTGAAATAATCCTTGTCGTTGAGAATATACTCGTCGGCTGCAGATTTTGAATAAGTAACAAGCGTTTTTTGTTTCGAGGTGAAATGGTCGTTGTTGAAGTATTTTTTGTTGATTGGCCACATGTCGGCTAAAACCAAAACCACGAAGGCAACCATTGCCAGTTTCGCGTTCAGCTTGCCTTGGAAATAGGCCCATACCCCTGCAGCCGAAAGGCTTACAAAGATTAACGAGCGCAAAGCATCGGCACGAAGTACCATTTTTCGGTCGGCCATCAGGGCATTGATCAACTGTTCGGGCCATCCATACTGAACCAGCTGGGCATCGGAATTTCCCTTGAAATTTCCTGCAAGTGAAGGGATCAACACAAAAAGCAAAGCCAATCCACCCGTGATGGCAAAGGAATATTTAAGGGCAGTCATGAATTCCTTTTTATCGATATTTTTCAGATAGACTTCTCTCAAGGCCAAAACAGCAAGCAAAGCCATTGCAAAATTCTGAATCACAATGATGTTCTTCACATCGCGAAACTTATTATATCCCGGGAAATATTCGACCATAAAATGGGCCAGCCAGGGTAAGTTTTTCCCCAACGACAACAGGAAGGCTACTGCTACTGTAGCCAAAATCCACCAACGTTCTTTTCCTTTCACCAGAAAAATCCCCAAAACAAATAGGAAGCAGAGCACTGCGCCGAAATAGAAAGGGGCATTGGCAATGGGTTGGCTACCCCAGTACAAGGGTAAACCTTGGGTAAATTTTTTCGCTTGTGTAGCTCCCTGGCTTTTTTCAATGATCTGATATACTTCCGATTTCTCTCCAAGAGGTTCGCTCATCCCGCCGCCTTTAAACCGGGGTATGAAAGCAGTCATCGCTTCGCCAAGGTCGTAGCTGTAGGTAAGGATGTAATCTTTATCGAGACCTGAAGTAGCATTTTCGTCTTTTGGAGTGAGTTCCGATTGGCCACGCATCGAATATTTGCTGTATTCCATGCTGGTATAAATGCGGCCGAAGTTGGCCCCTATCGCCAGTACCAGTGCAAGCAGGAGCAGGGCCGATGCTTTGAAAAACTGGGCCAGTGTTTTTTCTTTGATGGCATAAATAAAATAAGTAAGGGCAATAATGGCTACCATAAATCCACCGTAATAGGTCATTTGTGGATGGTTGGCCGCCAGCATCAGGGTAAGGCCTATGGCTGCAAGCAAAGCACCAATCAGTTGCTTCCGGTTGTAGGCCAGCAAAATCCCGGCAATCACCAACGATAAATAGCCCAGGGTATTGGCTTTCGACATGTGGCCTGCCTGTACCACAACAAAGAAGAAGGTATTTAGGCCATACAGCAAGGCACCTCCGAAAGCAATCCACCGATTTACATTTAACAAACAAAGCAAGGCAAAGAAAAGGGCAAAACTGATGATCAGGTAACCTGCCGGACGCGGTATGGAACAAAGTAACATGTTCACGTCCTCAAAAATATTGCCTTTAAATCTGACACCGATAAAATACGTGGGCATTCCCCCAAACATTGAATTGGTCCAAAGGGTTTGTTCCCCGGTTTCCTTTTTGAAATCGGCCATTTCTTTCGACATGCCCTGATAAGTTTTTACATCATGGGCAACTACCTCTTTTCCTTCAAGCAAAGCCGGAAAATATGCGAACGCTACCACGAAAAAAAGGAAAATGATGAGCAAAATGCCTAAGGCATTACGATGGCTGGAGAGAAGATTTTGTTTCATTTCTTTGTCTATTCGTATTTTATGCAGCAAAAGTAAAAATAGAAAGGGAAAAAACCAGAGGATTAGCATACATAAAACAAAAAGCCTGACTGGTTTTAAATTCTCAGTCAGGCTAATTTTATCTCAATTTTTTATGAAAGGCTTATTCTGAAAACTTAGCCGATAGATATTCCCGGTTCAAACGGGCAATATGGGCAATGCTAATCAGTTTCGGGCACTCGAGTTCACAGGCACCGGTATTGGTGCAACCCCCAAAGCCAAGTTCGTCCATTTTGGCCACCATGGCACGGGCACGCCTCTTGGCTTCAACCTTTCCTTGCGGAAGTTTGGCCAACTGCGACACCTTAGCTGCTACGAACAACATGGCCGATGAGTTTTTACAGGTAGCCACACAAGCACCGCAACCGATACAAGATGCCGCATCCATGGCTTCTTCAGCATCATCGTAACCAATGGGTATAGCATTTCCATCGGGTACGCCCCCGGTATTGACCGAAACATATCCCCCGGCTTGTTGAATCTTTTCAAAGGCTGTACGATCGACCATCAGGTCCTTGATTACCGGAAAAGCTCCAGCCCTCCATGGTTCAATCGTAATGGTCTCCCCATCTTTGAATTTACGCATGTGTAACTGACAAGTGGTGACCTCACGGTCTGGACCATGTGCCCGGCCATTTACATACAAGCTGCACATGCCACAAATACCCTCGCGGCAGTCGTGATCGAACGCAATTGGGTCTTTCCCCTCACGTATCAGTTTGTCGTTCAGGATATCGAGCATTTCAAGAAATGAACTGCCCTGCGAAATGTTCTCTATCTCGTAGGTTTCGAAGCGGCCTTTTTCTTTGGCACTGTTCTGCCGCCAAACTTTCACGTATATCTTTTTTAATACTATATCGCCCATGATTCAATTATTTATAACTCCTCTGTGACAGTTTAATATTCTCGAAAACCAAATCTTCCTTATTGAGTACCGGCTCCTTTCCTTCGCCTTGATATTCCCAGCAGGAAACATAGGTAAAATTGTCGTCGTCGCGTTTGGCTTCTCCCTCATCGGTAACCGATTCTTCGCGGAAGTGGCCGCCACACGATTCCTTACGGTCAAGGGCATCCTGCGCCATCAGTATTCCCATCTCGATGGCATCGGCCACACGACCGGCTTTTTCGAGTTCAGGATTGACATTGTTCATCTGGCCAGGAATGCGAACATTGGCCCAGAATTCTTCTTTGAGTTCCTTCATCATCGCGATGGCTTTTTTCAAGCAATCCTCATTCCGGCTCATGCCCACATAATCCCACATAATATGGCCCAATTTCTTGTGGAAGTGGTCGACAGGTTCTTTTCCCTTCACGTTGAACAATTTCTCGAGCCGTTGGCTAACTTCCTTTTCGGCTTTTTCGAATTCAGGAGCCTGAGTATTGATTTTCGGAACCATGATTTCGTTGGCCAGATAATCGCCAATGGTGTAGGGCAATACAAAATATCCGTCGGCCAAACCTTGCATTAGTGCAGAGGCACCAAGCCGGTTGGCCCCATGATCGCTAAAATTGGCCTCGCCAATAGCATACAAGCCTGGAATGTTGGTCATCAGGTTGTAATCGACCCATAAACCACCCATAGCATAGTGAATAGCCGGGTAAATCATCATGGGTTCCTTGTACGGATCGGTATCCGTAATTTTCTCGTACATCTGGAAAAGGTTGCCATAACGGGCTTCAATTACCTTCCTGCCAAGCCTTTCGATCGAGTATTTGAAATCGAGGAATACGGCCAGGCCGGTATTGTTCACCCCAAAACCAGCATCGCATCGTTCTTTGGCCGCACGCGAAGCCACATCGCGGGGTACAAGGTTACCGTAACTCGGGTAACGTCTTTCGAGATAAAAATCACGA
>CAZSIK010000012.1:416-10231 GCA_964606515.1 uncultured Prolixibacteraceae bacterium | reverse complement strand
TATCGTTGGCGCGGATTTGGCCTTTTTGCAGTTTAATGGCATCTTCTTTTTTCTTGGGCACCCAAACCCTTCCATCGTTGCGCAACGATTCCGACATGAGGGTCAATTTCGATTGCTGGTCTCCGTGAACGGGAATACAGGTAGGATGAATTTGAACGAAACAGGGATTGCCAAACCAAGCTCCTTTCTTGTAACACTGCCAGGCAGCCGAACCGTTGCACCCCATGGCGTTAGTCGAAAGGAAGAACACGTTTCCGTACCCACCGGTAGCCACAACCACGGCATGGGCTCCAAACCTTTTGATTTTCCCGGTTACCATATCACGGGCAATAATGCCACGGGCTTTCCCATCGATTATCACCACATCGAGCATTTCGTAGCGGGTGTACATTTTCACCCCACCGGTGGCAATCTGACGGTTCAATGCACCGTAGGCGCCCAGCAACAACTGTTGGCCGGTTTGACCCCGTGCATAAAAAGTACGGCTTACCAAAACACCGCCGAACGAACGGTTTGAAAGCAAACCGCCATATTCACGGGCAAAAGGTACTCCTTGGGCCACACACTGGTCGATGATGTTGGGAGATACTTCAGCCAGACGGTATACGTTGGCTTCGCGGGCGCGATAGTCGCCTCCCTTGATGGTATCGTAAAACAAGCGGTACACCGAATCGTTATCGTTCTGGTAGTTTTTAGCAGCATTGATCCCGCCTTGAGCAGCAATGGAATGGGCGCGACGGGGACTATCCTGATAACAGAAAGCATGGACATTGTACCCCAGCTCTGAAAGAGAAGCTGCAGCCGAAGCCCCGGCAAGACCAGTACCCACCACGATCACATCAAGCTTGCGTTTGTTGGCCGGGCTCACTACTTTTATTGAAGCTTTATGCTTCGACCATTTCTCGGCCAGAGGGCCGGCAGGTATATTATTTTCAATTTTACTCATGTTGCATTAGAATTTAATCATGAAATACAATGGGATGGCAGCAAAACCAAGGGTAAAAACCCAGCCTATTACTTTGGCTACAGTATAAAGCCTTTTTCTCCAGATCAAGTTATTGAGGCCGATGGTTTGGAATGCTGACCAAAAACCGTGAGATACATGCAAACCAAGTAACCAGCCTCCGATGATATAAAAAATTCCATAGACAATGCTCTCTTTAAAGAAGGTCGATACCAGGGCATAGGCATTCTCCATCTCCACTGCTACCCCACCCTGCATCACGGTGGTATGTGCCAGTAACGGGTCTCCGGTGAATTTCATTTTCAACCAGAAATTGTAAAGGTGCAAGCCCATAAAAATGACCAACAACGCACCAAGTATCAGCATGTTGCGTGATGCCCATTCGCTGTTTACCGATTGGTTGGTTTTAAGGTAACCTACTGGCCTTGCTTTCATATTCTGGTACGAGATGATCAACGACCAGATAATATGGATGACAAAGCCAAGGGCCAAAACCGGTTCCATGATCTTGATCATCGGGTTTGTCGCCATGAAATGGGCCGCCATGTTGAACAGATCGCCACTGTCGTCGAAAATCAGCAACAGGTTAAGCGAAAGGTGAACAATGAGGAACAAGATCAGGAACAACCCGGTAATGCTCATCAGGAATTTACGGCCAATAGAAGCGGACAAAAAACTTCCTTTGCTCATAAGAAATTAATTTAAAGTTATTTACGCTAAACTATCTTTGTTTTTTTTGAACCACAAAAATAGGTTTTAAACCATTGTAACGCAATTTTTTCTTAATGAAAAGGCATCATTTAACCAAAATACTTTAAGGCGAACAAAGTAATGTCGTCGCTTTGTGGGGCACCATCGGCAAAATGGCTTACATCGTCGACTACAGCAGTTACAATATTTTCAGTGGACAAGGACAAAACTTGTCGCAGAAGGTTTTCCAATCTCGCTTCGCCATATTCCTCTTCTTCGCGGTTAAATGCTTCGGTTACCCCATCGGTATAGAGCAGGATCCCGTCGCCCGGGTTAAGTTGGGCTTTTCGGGTACTGAACTGAATATCCTCGAAACAACCCAGGATGATATCGCCTGTTGATTCAAGTTTTTCTTCAGCTCGATTGTTTCTCAGGAGGTAAGGAGGATTATGCCCTGCATTGGCATATTCGAGAACACCGGTCCTGAAATTGATGATTCCATAAAAAACGGTGACAAACATCGATGAAACACTTTCGTTGCACAAGAGGTTGTTCACGTACCTCATGCACTCGCCAGGAGCCATTCCTTTCAGCCCCGTGGCCCGAATGAGGGTACGGCTCACAGCCATGAAAATAGCAGCTGGTATCCCCTTTCCAGAAACATCTCCGATAACAAACCCAAGCTGATCGTTATTGATCATGAAGAAATCATAGAAGTCTCCACCCACTTCTTTTGCTGCGATCATCGAGGCAAAAAGGTCGAATTCCTTATGATTGGGGAAGGGTGGAAAAACTTTGGGCAAAATGCCCAGCTGTATTTCACGGGCTACATTCAAATCGTGCCTGATCGAAACCAACTGGTCGTGTTCCTTCATTGAATTACGTTGCATGATAATTTCTTCAAGAGTCTTATTGATCGTAATTTCAAGGTCTTCGAAGTTGATGGGTTTGGTCAGGAAATCGAAAGCACCCCGGTTCATGGCCATCCTGATGTTCTCCATATCGCCGTAAGCTGAAACTACAACTGTTTTAAGAGAAGGGTTTTTCAACTCCTTTAATTTCAGCAAAAGGGTGAGGCCATCCATCTCGGGCATATTGATATCGGATAAGATGACCCCGATATTGGGATGCTCGATCAATTTAGATAAGGCTTCAAGCCCATTGTGGGCAAAAACGAAATCGTATTCTTCGCTACGGATTTGCCGACGGAATTTTTGCCTGATCAAAGGTTCAAGGTCCACTTCATCGTCGACCACCATGATTTTAATTCGGTCAATATTTTCAACACTCATATAATTAGTTTTTACGATTTTAGGTTTTTGGGAATAACGATGGTGAACTCGGCATATTCGCCAACTTTCGAATCGGCCCTCATCTCTCCCTTATGTTCTTGCACCACAATATCGAAACTTAACGACAAGCCCAGGCCGGTACCCTGACCTGCTGGTTTGGTCGTGAAGAAGGGATTAAAAATTTTATCGAGAATTTCCTGAGGGATGCCTGTACCATTATCCCTGATCCTGATTTCGATCTTATTTTCAAAATTTTTGGTACTAATTTGAAGTATTGGGAAATAAGCATCTTTCAGCTCTTTCTTTTTCTGGTTGGTTGAATAACAAGCGTTGTTGATGATGTTCAGAAATACACGGCTGATGTCCTGAGGAACCACGTTGATCATGCCAACCTTCGGGTCGTAATCGGTTTCGATTTTGAGGTTGAAGGTATTGTCTTGCGCACGCATGCCATGAAAGCCCAGGTTAACGTACTCGGCCAGGAGGGCGTTGATATCGGTAGGTTGCAAGTCGCCTGCTTTTCCTCTTGAATGGAGCAACATGCCTTTCACAATGCTGTCGGCCCGTTTGCCGTGTTCGTTTATTTTTTTTGCGTTGGATGCAATGTCGCCAATAATTTCAAGTAAGTATTCCCGGTCTTTGTCATTGTGCGAAGAAGCCTTTTTTTCTATTTCTTCGGCCAATTCGCTAGCTAGATCGACTGTAAGCTCAGCAAAATTATTGACAAAATTGAGCGGGTTCTTTATTTCGTGTGCAATTCCAGCAGTAAGTTGGCCCAAAGAGGCCATTTTTTCAGCTTGTACCAATTGGGCTTGTGCTTCCTTCAATTCGTTGTTGGCCTTAGTGATTTTTTCGTACGAGAATGCATTTTCGAAGGCAATGGCAACATAGTTGGCCAGGTTGTTCATCATGTCGAGCTGATAGTTAGTATAGGCATTCTTTTGAAAGCTTTGAACGGAGATAACCCCTATTACCCTGTTTTCGACCATTAAAGGAATATAAATCAAAGAAGAAACCGTTTCTCCGGCTTTGGGTTTGGCTCGTTCAGCAATGTATTTGCTGTATTCGGTTTCTACATCGTTCATAAAAACCGTGCTTGCATGTTCGACACACCAAACGGCAAATCGATTCTTCTCGTCCATCGAAATTTCAAATGAAGGTAATTTTTCTCCCTTTTCGATTGAAAGCTTACATTCCAGTTTGCGTTCTTTCTCGTTGTACATCATGATAAGGAAAGAATTGGCATCGAGTAAGGAGTTTACATTGTCGTACACAATGTCTTCAATATTTCTGATATCCAGGCTTGAAGTAATTTTTTTACCAATGTGGTTAAGTGTTTTCACATTTTCGAAGGCAATATCAAGCTCAAAGTTTTTCTGCTTCAATTCAACCGTGCGCTCTTCCACCCTTTGTTCCAAGGTACGGCTGTAGTCTTCGATTCTTTTAATTGATCCGAAGCAAACATCAACTCGTTGATGGTTGAGGAAAGAGCCAGTTGCATCATAATAAACGAGTCGCTTAACTGCCCTATCTCATCGCCTGCCTTAATCTCGGGCAATTTAATGTTGAAATCTCCCTTGGCCAGGTCGCTTGCAGCACGGGTCAGGATTCTTAACGGACGGGTAATGGTACGTGAAATTAGGATAATTACAGTTAAAATTACAAGAAGGCCAATAAGACAAAGTATGGACAA
The DNA here is from genome assembly GCA_964606515.1 of uncultured Prolixibacteraceae bacterium. Taxonomy (GTDB): domain Bacteria; phylum Bacteroidota; class Bacteroidia; order Bacteroidales; family Prolixibacteraceae; genus CAZSIK01. The sequence goes on along the minus strand of CAZSIK010000012.1, from coordinate 5,592 downwards.
GTTGATTACCAATTTGTTAATGTCGGCCTTGAATTCATCGACCGGGAAAACCACGCCGATCGACCAGTTATTGATGGGTACCGGGGCATACGCAATCCAGCTTCGTTTACCTGTCTGAAGGTTTCGATACTCAAATTCGGCAAAGCTGGTTTCCTGATGGATCATATTCTTGCCAATTTTCCTGAGCATAATCGATTTTTGGCTGTCGGCAATACTGAAAATGGTTTCGTTCAGTATCAAATTTTCATTGGGGTGCGAAACAATTGTTCCATTCGAAGAGACCATGAAACCATAACCAGTTTCACAAATCTTGATGGAGTTCATATATTCCTGTAACCAACTGAGTTTCATATCTGCTCCAAGAATTCCGATCAGCTGTCGTTCCCCGTCGATATTTTTATACAAGGGTACAGAATAAGTGGTCATCAATTCATTTCCTGCCCTTTCATCATAATAAGGTTCACTCCAAAGTGGCCGATCGAGAACTTTAGGCACCTGATACCAATCCATCGAGAAATAATCGTAAGTATCTCCTCCCAAATATTTGTATGAAATGGAATCGGAATGATTATAGAAATAGGGCATGAAGTATTTTTTGGAGGGGTCGATGAAATAGGGTTCAAAGGCAAGGCCAGCCCCGGAAATTTCTGGATTATTGGCAACTAGCTGTTGAAGCAGATTAACCATTTCCTCAACAGAATAGTCGGACGATTCAATAATCCGGGCAAAGTTGAACGGGATTTCCTGAACGGCCCCCAACACCTTTTCTATTCGAAAAACAACAAGCGAAGTAAGGCCTTCTGCATTGTTAATAAGGTTTTTCTGTACTGTTTTTTTCGAAATATTATAGTTGTAAATAAAAATCAGAAAGAAAATTATAGCAATGCAAGAAAAAATGTAGAGGATCATTTTAAAGGCTAAGCCCCGATTCCATTTGTTATTCGTTTTTTCCATAGCGTTTTTATTTTTTCATGCTCCTATTCGTTTTTGATCGAGGGATGGTAGAATTGATCGAAATCAGGAATTTCACTTATCAGGTGGTTATCTTTAAGTACCTTCCCAACAAACAGGTAGTCGGTTTCTGAAAGATGGTTGTTGAATTCTTGTTTCCCCTCAGGAAGATAAAGGTCCTTATACCGATCGAGCATCCAGCCTTGATGAATCCTGTTCACCGGCTGTAGATCGTGTTTTGCCCTACCAATCACGATATCGAGGGCTTCCTCGCGATGGGCAAAAGCATAGCGCCAACCTTCAAGGGTTGCCCTGATAAAATCAATGCAAAGCTGAGGATCGTTCCTCATTGTTTCAGCAAGGCAATATATCCCGTCTTCTAAAAAATTAAGCCCATGGTCGGCAAAAAAGAAAATATTCAAATCTTCGGGGTCATACCCTGAATTAATAAGGGAATGATATTCATCAAACCAATTCGCATTGGTAATCTCAACACCATCCAATAAAAAGAGATTGTTGGTACTACCAATGGGAATAATCTCGACATCGACCTTGTATTTGTTGAAAAAGGCCTTGGGCTGAAGTTCAAATCCACTCCAAATCCCGGCCTTTTTACCATTCATTTTTTCAACCGAATCGATCCCACTCTTCTTTTTGGTAAGCAACATTAATGAAGAACGCGACGAAGGTTGGGCAATATTCACAATATCCACCCCACTTGCCTTAAGTTCTATGGCATTTACCAGCCAAAGTGCAGCAAAGTCGGCTTCACCATTTTTGATTAAATCGGTTGAGGTTACAAAGGGTTTAAAGGGAATGATGTTAACTTTCAGCCCATATTTTTCATAAATGCCTTTTTCATCGGCTACATAATAACCAGCAAATTGGGCCGTAGTAACCCAGTAAGGTAAAAAAGTTACTTCGCGTATCTTCTTGGTTAACTTTGCTTTAACTTCCAGGCTGTCGTTTTTATTTGTTCGTTCTGGATTGCTCACTTGTTTTTGATAGCAAGCAAATATTAAAAGGAAGAAAATACCAGAGACCCATATCAAATAGAGGAATTTTGTAAAGAAAGTTGATTTCATTTTTGTTGTCATTTATGGTATTCAAGATTTCGATAAGCCTTTTATCTAGCATTTTAACAAACAAATTTAACGAAATTATGTTACCAACATGATAATAAAGGAAATTTGTATCTAATCCAACCGATTCAGGAAAAATGAAACAAGTAAGTCAGATAACAACCAGTCGTTTGATGTTTGGAATAGGGAAAAAAGCAAACTGATAATCTACGTCCAGGATGCAGAAGAGATTGGTCTCAAAGTTTTAACCGACCCTCTATATGCCGAACTCCCAATACTGATTGCAGCCTGCCGAAAAATTGCTGATGAAGAAACGGGCGAAACAATGTACTCGTTTTACCAAGCCGGAACATCAAAGGTGGTCAAAAAAAGAACCTTTTAGAATACATTTCAAGTCCATACCAACGAGTGGAAAATTATCTGGGTTTTACCTGAATAATTAGTTTAAAGCAAATTTCTCATAGATAAACCTTAAAAACAACAATCATGAAAAGAACAACTTTCACTTCTTTCCTGGCTTTAATCATGGCATTACTATTTCAAAGTATAGTAATAATTGCCCAGGTTCCCCAAAAAGTGAGTTACCAGGCAGTAATCCGAAATGCCAGTGGTGAATTGGTAAAGTCAGGGGCAGTTAGGATTAGAATCAGCATCTTGCAGGGTTCTGCTTCAGGAACGGTTGCTTATTCTGAAACCCATACGGCTACTTCAAATGCAAATGGACTGATAACGATTAATGTGGGTAACGGAACACCGGTTACAGGTACCTTCCCGACCATAAACTGGAGAACCAGCCCCTATTTCCTAAAGGTTGAAACCGACCCTACAGGGGGAACTAATTATACCGTAACCGGAAACAGTGAGATAGTATCAACACCCTATGCACTGTTTGCGGCCACCAGCCTCGACAACGCCTACGATAACGGAAGGAATATTACTGCCGATGCAGGTGCTGTTGAAGTGGATGGAACCGATGGTGTTGTTTTCAAAGGAACTTTTGGAAGTGGAACTATCCCGGCAACGGGTTCAGGCTCAAGACTGATGTGGTATCCAAGAAAAGCTGCATTCAGGGTAGGAAATGTTAACGGAACCCAATGGGATAATGTAAATATTGGGAACTACTCTTTTGCCTCAGGTATTGGAACAAAAGCAAGTGGTACCGCTTCCACCGCAATGGGTAACTCAACAACAGCAGGAGCCGAATATTCAACTGCCATGGGCTATGGATCATCCGCCAGCAATTCTTATGCAACTGCCATAGGAAGCAGTGTTTCAGCAAGTGGGTTTATTTCAACAGCTTTGGGTTATTACACCTTAGCCAGCGGGGATTATTCCTTTGCTGCAGGTGCCAATACCACCGCAAGTGGCCGGTATTCCACAGCGTTGGGTTACTTTACCACCGCCAGTAATAAATATTCCACAGCGCTGGGTTTTCTTACCATTGCTGATGATACCACTTCTACAGCCATGGGATACAAAACAACGGCTAGTGGGGAACGATCAACTGCAATGGGCGATTCAACTATTGCATCAGGTTTCGCATCAACAGCGATGGGTTCCCATTCAAAGGCAAGTGGAAATTATTCATTGGCCTTTGGTCAAAGCTCAGAAGCCACAAATGAACATTCAATTTCTTTAGGATGTAATTCGTATTCCAGGGGAAAATATTCCACTACGCTGGGTTTCGAAACCTACTCAGCAGGTAGGTATGGGTGCAACTGCAATGGGGTATAGTACTACTGCAAATGGTCACTACAGTACTTCTATGGGATATGACACCCAGGCAATGGGTAGTTCATCACTGGCGGTAGGGTTTGAATCGAAAGCGACTAACGCTTACTCTGCGGCAATCGGTTATAGGGCAATTGCCAATGGACAATATTCAACTGCATTGGGCAATTTGGCTTCTACAAATTCTTTTTCAGGGAGTTTTATAATTGGTGATAAATCAACTACTGCAGATACAGTAAAAAATTCAGCGAATAACCAAATGGTCATGCGTTTTGCTGGGGGGTATGAATTATATACTTCAGCTAATTTATCTTCCATGGTTTGCTTACCTGCCAACGGGAACAGTTGGGGATGTATTTCCGATTCAGCCAAAAAGGAAAATTTCCGTCCCGTCAATCCGGATTATTTCCTGGGAAGCCTTTCAAAATTGAAACTGGGGAGCTGGAATTACAAAGGCCAGGATTCGGGGAACTTTCGCCACTACGGTCCGATGGCCCAGGAGATGTACCACTATTTCGGAAATGATGAGGTTGGGACCATTGGTTGCGACACCACCCTGAACACAGCCGACATGGATGGTATCATGATGATCTGCCTGCAGGCTTTGGAGCATAGAACAGCTGAATTGCAGAAGAAAAACGATGAATTATCGGCTTCAAATCAGCTTCTTGAGAAAAGACTGACCGTACTCGAAGCGTTGTTGAAGGAAAATGAAACCTTTGAAGAAAGACTTGAATTAATTGAAGCATTGGTGAAAAATTTGCCTTCATCCGAGATTACTTCACAAAAAGTAGAAAACGGAAACAGGTAAAATTTCATCTGTAAATTTTTGAATACCAGAGAAATTTATTAGTTTTCAGAACTGCTATAGTAGAATGTACTAAAACTTATATTGATGAAGAAAAAGGTATTTTCCATAGTTAAATTATTAAGCATAATTGTTTTATTTACAGGCTGCCAGGCCCAAACAAGCACTAAGTCCAATCACCAGGAGCTCGCTCGTGCCTTTCTTTCGGTATGGAATACCGGTGAGGTAGCCTCGCTCGATACCTTGTTAACCGACGATTTTGTAAGGCATGGTCCTGCCACTTCGGTTGCAGGGGCTGAAGTTTCAGGTATTGAAAACATGAAAACGGCTGTGCTCCAAACCCGGGAGGCAGTTTCTGATTTTAATTTCCAAGCCGAAGAGATTATTGAAATGGAGGGCGGGGTAGTGATGCGGTGCAGGCTTACTGGCATATTTAATTTAACCGGCAAACCCATTGATGTAAAATCAATTCATATTTTAAAAATCAAAGAAGGAAAACTAGCCGAACATTATTCTTGTCTCGACCATCTTGAGCTCTATCTACAAGCCGGTATGAAAGTAGTTGCGCCGGATAAGGAATAAAGCTTGTTATACTTATGAAACG
>CAZSIK010000012.1:0-381 GCA_964606515.1 uncultured Prolixibacteraceae bacterium | reverse complement strand
CAAACCCTTAAAATGTAAAAGCAATGACCATTTTTCGAATTAAACCTTTTAGCCTGATTTGTTCAACACTCGTGTTTATCTGCATGATCTCTTCATGCAAAGCTCCCGAAAATACACCGGTGGCCGTAAATGGAAAATTAGCGGTATCGGGTACACAGCTTGTTAACGAAAAAGTAAAACCCTTGATCCTTAGAGGGGTGAGTTTCGGATGGCATAATCTGTGGCCACGCTTTTACAACGAAAAAGCGGTAGCTTGGTTGGTTGAAGATTGGAAATGCACCGTGGTAAGGGCTTCGATGGGACTTGCCATTGAAGACAATTACCTTGAAAACCCGGAATTTGCTTTGCAGTGTGTGAATAATGTGGTTAAAGGAGCCATAA
>CAZSIK010000011.1:10382-30306 GCA_964606515.1 uncultured Prolixibacteraceae bacterium | reverse complement strand
CCCATAACCTGATCATTGACCATTACCGAAAAGAAAAGAACATGAACACGTATTCGAAAGATGATTCGCCTTACGATCTGTTTAATTCTCAGAAGTTTTCAGATGAAAACATCGAAGAAATGATGATCAACGACCAGATAATGAGCGATGTCCGCAATCTTGTTGACTTGCTGCCCGACGACCAGAAGCAGGTGGTTGTAATGCGCCATTATCTAGGGCTCAGTTTTAAGGAAATTGCCGATCAAACCGGTGTCAGTATCAATACAGCTTTAGGCCGGATGCGATATGCCCTGATCAACTTACGTAAGATAATTGACGAAAAAAAGTTGATCCTGACCAAAGTGTAAAAGATTTTTTCTTTTTGGGATACTATTTTCCTCATAGCTGCGTTTCTGATGATATATAATCAATTATAGCGCCTATGAGGAAAATTTTTACCCTACAGTTTCATGAAAACAAATACAACCGGGAAACGAAGAAAAAGAGTTTCAAAACACTTAAAAACAACGAGTTAAATTATTCAGCCCCGGATCATTGTTTACAAAACATCATGAATTTTGCCCGTTCCTATCGTGTTGCCAACTCCACTTCAGCTGGAAATGTTGAGATGATCTTAAACTGATCCACACTTGGGAACCTCAGCAGTTTCATCCTGATGAAACAAAAAACAGCCCGGAACCATAAATACTCCGGGCTGTTTCTATAGATGAATCTGATGATCTCAATCCATTTCAAGATTTATATCAAAAAGTTCATTCCAGGGAAGCCCTTGTTTTCCAAGTTCATCGAGGAAGGGATCGGGATTAAATTCTTCCACATTGAACACTCCGTTCCCCCTCCAAAATCCTTTGAGGTACATCATGGCTCCTACCATAGCCGGAACCCCGGTGGTATAACTAACAGCCTGAGCCCCGGTTTCCTCGAAAGCCGCCTGATGGCTACAATTATTATAGATGTAATAAGTTTTGGTTTTTCCGTCTTTTACCCCTTTTATCCTACAGCCAATAGAGGTCTCCCCAGTATAATTTTCACCAAGGTTGCCAGGATCGGGAAGCACTGCTTTCAAAAATTTGATCGGAACAATTTCCTTTCCCTCAAAAAGTACCGGTTCAATACTAGCCATGCCAATATTTTGAATTACCCTGAGATGGGTAAGATACTCCTGTCCGAAAGTCATCCAAAAACGAGCTCTTTTTAAGGTAGAATAATTTTTAACCAAGGACTCTAATTCTTCATGATAAATCACGTACGATTCTTTTGGGCCGATATTTGGATAATTAAGTGGCTTATGGATCTGATGGGGTTCTGTAATCACCCACCGACCGTTTTCCCAGTATTTTCCCTTCTGAGTTACTTCACGGATATTGATCTCTGGGTTGAAATTTGTCGCAAAAGCTTTCCCATGGTCTCCTGCATTACAATCCACAATGTCCAATTCATGCATCTCATCGAAATGGTGTTTGGCTGCCCGTGCGGTAAAGATGCTTGTAACCCCGGGGTCGAAACCACACCCTAAAATAGCAGTAATCCCTGCTTGTTTAAAGCGATCGTGGAATGCCCATTGCCAACTGTACTCGAATTTAGCTTCGTTTTCAGGTTCGTAATTGGCCGTGTCGAGATAAGCCGTTTTCGTGGCCAAGCAAGCTTCCATAATGGTCAGGTCTTGATAAGGCAAAGCCACATTGACCACAATGTTGGGTTTAAAAGAGTTAATGAGGGCAACCAGTTCAGGCACATTATCGGCGTTTACCCTGGCCGTTTGAATACGGTTACCACCAGCTGCTTTAGCTATTTCCTCGCACTTCGATAAAGTGCGGCTTGCCAACATGATGTCAGTAAAAACATCGGGGTTGGCGGCCATTTTTCGGGCAACAACGGTTCCTACCCCGCCTGCTCCGATAATGAGTACTTTTCCCATTAATCTGAATTGTTTTTTAATTAATACTAAAGAAAAACGAATGCAAATATCCTTCTTTTTTATGAACCATGCATTGAACAAAAGGTGATAATTGTCATCTTTTAAGAATCGTTCCCCAAAACGAAAGGGTTTCCCTGTTTTGACTGCTCACAGTTAGGGTTGCATTTTTATTTCCAGTAACGGTCAAAGTACATTGAAACCAATCGTTTGGTTTATTTGCTATAAAAGAAAGTGTCACTCTCATTTTTCGCTCAATGACGTTCATCTTCCAATCATAAATTGTTTCTTCAAAGCGCAAGCCTCCAGGTTCAGAAGGGTTTACATAATATGCCCTGCCAAAAAATGGAAGTTCACAAAAGGCTGAGTCGTTGCGTATTTCAAGAGTATTTGGAGGTGAAAGCAGGTTTTTCTGCCCTATTAAGCTGGTATTTACATAATCGGCCTCAAAAACAAAGGTTCGCGATGTTATCAACTCAAGGGTTTCTTTGAATTCTTTACTTGCTTTTTCCTTCCTGATCTCCTTTTTTGATTGCGGGAAACCCGAAACCAAAACGAAAACAAACAACAAAAAAATGACAAGCGTTTTGGGTACCATAATAATTCCTATTAAGAAGGATCCAATTTACGAAATTATTTTGGGATACGATAGAAATGAATAATTGGTCTTTTTAAGAAACGTTTAAAATAAATATTCTTTCTGGCCGTTAAAAGACATTAAAAACCAAAAGAACAAACAATAAGCTTATTTACCTTGAAAAAAGAATGATTTGCCGATTTTGATTGAGCCAAAAAAAAAGAAAAGCAAATTTTTGAAAGAAGCACAAACGAAGATCAAATTTTTTCAAAAAAGTACAACACTCAACTATTCATAAAAATTACAGAGCCATGAAAAATGAAAAATTAACATCTGAACCAAGCAGCATTAACCTATATCTTCAGAAAGCCCTCCGGCCTCTTAACAAAAGATTCTACTATTCTTCGTATGTAAACCAATTGCCCATCAAACCCAGCGACCGGGTACTTGAATTCGGACCAGGAATTGGCACCATTGCCGGTATTTTAATTAAAAAATTAAGCGAGGGAGAATTAACTTGCGTGGATATTTCGGACCGGTACCTCAATGCCACTCGCAAACACCTTAAAGACTTCGCAAATACCAGTTTCCTTCATGGAAAGTTAACCAATATGAACTTGAAAACAAATTACTATGATGGGATCAATGTTCATTTTGTACTTCACGATATTCCACGAGAACACAGACAAATACTTGTAAATGAAATGTTCAGATTATTACGTCCAGGAGGTAAGGTATTTGTTCGTGAACCTTTAAAAAATTCTCATGGGATTCCTGAAAAAGAGATCAAAAGACTTTTTACCCAAGCCGGTTTTTTCCCTATGAGTAAAGAAACCAGCAAAAACAGGGTTTATGGTGAATTATTTACTGCCTGTTATGCAAAGATCTCTACGATTCAGTTTTTCTTTTCATAGCAGAAATAAGAAGACCTTATATTTCAATGACATTGTTCTTAATGGCAAATTTAATCAAATCAACCGTGCTCTTCATATTTAGCTTTTGCATAATATGATTTTTATGCGATTCAACCGTGCGAACACTTAAAAATAAACGATCGGCAATTTCCTGATTGGTAGCTCCATCGCCCCAAAGCTTTAATATTTCAACCTGTCGGCTGCTAAGGTTGTTGATGTTGATGACCTGATTTTCTTCGTCGTTTTTTAAGTTACTGATGTATTTGTTTAATACAAGTTGAGTAATTGATTTGCTATAATAATCATGACCATTTCTTAGTGTATAAATGGCCTCGGCAAGATCATTAAGATTGCTGTCGCGCCCGAGAAAGCCTTTCGCCCCAGCTTTTATGGTTTTTAATATAATCTCTTCACTATTAATTGCTGAAACGACGAGGATTTTCAGCCGGGGGAAGTTGATGTTCAACTGAACAATCATGTTCAGGTTCCGGGTCGATATTTCGTGTATGTTCAGCAATAAAACATGAACCTGATTTTGTTTGAGTTTTTCGAACAGCAGGTTTTTTTCATGACAGGAAACCACTACTGAGCAATCGGTAATTCCACCAACATAGCTCGACACACTATCCAAAACCAATTTATGTTCATCGTAAATGCCAAGATTGATCATACCCTATCCTCCCCTGAAATAAGAATAGCCGATTCCTTTTTTCGTCCGTCCATTAAAATAGTGAGCGGGTTCTTAAATCGGACTTGTTTAAAATACGTTGTTTCTTCAATTAATTCTTGTTTTTCAAAAAGATCCCATTTTATAAACTCCTTGGGCGAATTATGGTGCACCGAAAAATAACCAATATTCATTGAAGTCACATTATGGAAAAAATGAGACCCTAAGGAACTGTCAAGCGGAAAATTCTCAAGGCTTGTTTCAACAATTATTTTGGCATTGGAGATCTGCGACCAGGCAACTGGTATGCCCAAAAATTGATCTCGGGTACCCCATCGTCCCGGTCCGATCAACACATAATTCCGGTTTTGCCTTGCCATTCTCCTGTTCAGATACTCTATTTCAGAAGCCATTTCAAGAGTTTTCAGCTTAGAAAACTTTGCAGTATCCACAAAGATTACATCTTCAATATTTTTCAATTCCCCATTTCCTAAACTTGATCGGGAAAGAAGAAGCATCTTCTCCTGCCCCAGTTTCCCAATTTCAATTTCCTTACCTAATTGATTACTAGCCAAAGGCTTAATTTGCAACAAATAAAATGTAGGCAACCCATTTTTAGCCTGATCAAGATCAACTGCATATTCAATTTCAACGGGAGAACCAAATGCATCTTTTACTGTATTAAGGATCAAACTAATGGTTTCAGGCAAGGGGATGTAATCGTATTTCAGGATGTTGGCAAAATTAACAATTCGGGGGCCATACGAGCCAAGGCCGGGTTCAATGCGATCGTTATCGCGGTTGTAAACCGAAACCAGGTGTTTTAAAGTTCCATGTTTTTCTGCTTCACTAATGTCTAGAAGTTTTAATGAAGCCATTTCCCCATCCTTTAGCAAATCGATATAGTAGTCGCTACAATCGAGTGCAAAAAATTGGACCTGAGTGGTATTGATCAAATCTTTCACACCATACACCGAAACCTTAGGGTATTTAGGCGAAAAACGGAACGACTTCCAACCGTTGACCACATAACACCCCAATCCAAGGGCAGCAACGGCAAATCCTTCCTCGGGTTTCATGTGTGCAACCGGATAATAATTCACCGACTGGGCTACACCGCTGATATGGGGATAATAGTATTGTTCGTAATGATTGCCCACCAATTCTTGAAGTACAACCGCCATGCGTTCATCTTCTACTTTATGGTTAATGGCATTAAAATATGCTTTGGCATTATCGGAATAAATTGACGCATAAACCAATTTGATGGCACTAGCGACCCTTTCAACCACAAGTGCTTTATTTTTCTTCGAGTTAGGAATAATATACGTGTCGAATACTCCGGCAAAAGGTTGGGTAAGCGAATCTTCAGAAGTACTTGATGAACGCACCGCAATGGGTTTGTCTATTTGATCGACAAAAAAGCGGAGTTTGTCCATTAAAGCATTCGACAATTGGCCATGATAAAACAACTCCCTAAGCCTGTCATAAGGAAGGTTTGGGTTAATAATGGTATCATGTAATTTATTTTTCGACAGGAAGTTTTGAAACTCGTCGGTACCCACGATCACCGTAATCGGGGTTAAGATATTGATTCTTTTCGAAAGTTCTGAAAAATCAAGATTATAAATAAGGGTGTTGATAAACGCCAATCCACGACCCTTCCCTCCGAGAGAACCTCCCGAGAAAGAAACGATGTTTTTCTCGTCCAGGGTCGACGTTTCATCAAACGTCAATATTTTGCCTTTCTTTTTTTCTTCTTTATACTTTCTGATGGTATCGAGAAAGAATTGCCTTGATTCAGAAAGGGTACTGAATTGGTTAACAGAAATCGGGTTCAGGGTTTTAGCCAGTTGAATTTCACCCCGTGCCATAAGCCACAAAGAAAATTGGTTTTCAGAAGCATGGGTTTTAAACGATTCGTCGGGGATCTCCTTCATCAGGGTTTCGAATTCGCGTAACGATTTGGCCACTGCAATTTTATTCCCGTTTTTATCCCTGAATACAAAATTTCCAAAACCAAGATGGCTTACCAGAAATTTCTTGATGTCGTTCATCAGGGTTTCTGAATTTTTATCGATAAAAGTTGCTTCAAGTACTTGGGCCAACCTTTGATTTGCCAACTCCGACGATTGCAGTACTACGGGTAAATTGTGGTTGTAATCCCGTACAATCTGAATGAATTTGGCCCCGGCTTCTTTATCAAGCTTTCCTCCCCAGTCGAACTCGATATCTGAAATCACGCAAAGCAAAAAGTCCTTATACTTATTGAAAATGGTGATTGCTTCCTCATAGTTCCTGGCAAGGAGAATTTTAGGTCGGGAACGCATTTTGCAAATTTTATCCAATTCGTTTTTTTCAACTTCGGGTAATAATTGCTGAACCTGACCAAACACAATGGTATAAAGAATTTGGAGATATTTTGAATAGTACAAAGGAGAATCCTCAATCAAAAGAATCACCCTGACCAAACCCACTTTGGTATCATTTTCTACATTTACCTTGTCTTCTATCGATTTTACAATGGCAAAAAGCACCAGCCAGTCGCCGTTCCAAACAAATATTTTGTCGACCGAACGTAAAGTTGGAACCAATTCTTCAAAATATTTTACCTCGTTCTTTTTATTTAACAACAAATACACCGGCAAAGAATCGTTTTTTTCTTTGATCTGTTCACTTAGCAGGATCGGGGCTTCACGGTCGATCCCTACCATTAACAGAACAAGGTCGAAATGAGTGGTCTCGAGCAGTTCAAGTGCCTCCTCTGCTGAAGAAGCGCCGGTAATACGGGGTAAGGAGAATAAACTATATTGGTAAATTTCGCCCATGAATTTTTCAAAAAAGCTATCTTCACTTTCAAGGGTAAAAGCATCGTACAAGGTCGAAACGAAAAGGATGTGTTTGATCTTGTACTTCATCATATCGAGGTAGATGTATTTATCGATTGATTGCTGATTAAAATATAACTGCAAGGGCTTTTTGTTTTTGGTCAGCGAATTTCTAAACTCCTCGGTGCGATGGCTGATATTTGAGAGGGATACATTCTTATTGTAATACTCCCTGCCTTTCTGACTATTAAGAAAACCAGCAACCAACTTGGCGATATTAATCAACAAATTTCGTTCTTCAGCCAAAAAAGGGCCTTCATGGATCAGGGGTAATTCTTTTGTATAAAAAATTTCGATGCTTCCTTTATTGCTATCGATGGTGACAAAATTTTCGCGTTGCGACCAGATGGTTTCCCTGAAGTTTCGGCTTGAATACTCCTTCCTTTCGAAAGTGATGCGGGCTACTGCATAATCAGGATATTGCCAGGACATGGGCAGAATTTGACAAATATTTTGCAGGGTATCTTGTAACGACTGCCCATTCTCGATCAGGTAGGAGGTTTGGTTAATGGCCTTCAGCTCCTTTAACCTCTCGGTATTTTCATACAACAACTGGTTAAAAATATCGCGAGTTGCAGATCCGGCAATCAGATTGGCCAGGTTAATCAGCAAGTTCCGTTCCTCTTTCAGGAAGGGGCCTTCATCGGCTTCGGGGAACTCCTGAAGATAGAACACTTCGATAGTTTGGTTCTTCTTTCCGGGAGCATCAAATACCTGAACCATACGCCATGGAGTTTCCCTGAAGTTCTTGCTTGTAAAGATGTGCTTGTCGTAACTGATTCTGACTACCGTATCATTAGGGTATTGCCATGAAGCCGGAAGGAGATGACACAATTCGCGTAAGGCATTTTCAAGCGAATCGCTGTTTTTTAGTATTTCAGAAGTAATGTTGATTCCCTTGAGTTCTTTAAGTCTTTCAGTATTACTTGCCACCAGTTTTTCCATCGCATCTTTGGTTGCCAAACCAGAAATCAATTCTGAAAGGTTATCAATCAAGTTGTATTCCTCGTTAAGGAATACTACATTATTAAAAGTAGCAGGTTTCTCTTTGTAATATATTTCCAACGATCCGTTACTTCCACTGGGGATGTCGAAATAGTGTTTGATGGAATACGCTGATTCAACAAAACCATCACTTGTATATACCTTGTCCCCATATCGGATCCTTGCTACTGAAATTTCAGGAAACTGCATGGCCTCGGGCAAGAAGGAACAAATTTGCTGGAGTGCTTCCTCAAGCGACCGTTGTCGTTTTATAACATTTGCTGTACGGTTAATGCTGGCCAATTCCTTCTGTCGCTCTCCATGGTCAAACTCAAGTTTGGCATGATAAATTCTGGTCAAAGCCCCTGCAACCAAAGAAGTAAAAACGGCTACAAAATTCTCCAAATCAATTTTCCAAAGGGAATAAGAAAAATTAAAATGAAATTCAACTTGTACTTCCCGCCCGTTTATTATGTTCTGGCTAACTTTTATGCTTGTGGCTCCCTCCTTAAAATCTTTGCTTTCAATCAATCCATCATCCGATTGTATCCTGATTGAAACAATATGGCCTGGTAGCAATAAGTCGGAAACTTGGTTGCAGATCAAGCGAAGCTTATCCCAATCGGAGTAAAATTGGTTCAACTCATTGGCCATCTTTGAAATCAAGCTTAAAAAAGAATTTTGTTCCATTTTAATGTAAATTGATCAACCCTTTTTAGTTTCAAACCGGAAAGATAAAACTGAATTTGTTTTTTTACTCTGTATTTGTCCATATTCTCAAAGAAAATTTATTTATTTCTTGTACATCAGCATTAACTAAACCTTATAGATTTTAGTGAATGATTTGAATATTTTTAATTTTGCACCCTGATCTGGTTGATGAAACTTCTATCGTTCACCTGAAAAGGGGTTCAATCGAGTGAATTGCAGCATGTGGCATTTCGTTTTCTTCATAAAGGACTTAAATGCACAAAGCACTTTTCTTTTATCCATCAGAAAGTTATTTTTTTTAAAAACATAACATTATGAAATACCTGGAGCACGATTTTGTGATTGTAGGCAGTGGATTAGCTGGATTGGCAGCAGCATATCATGCCTCCAGGTTCGGAAATGTGGCCATTTTAACCAAAGCCGGGCTTGATGTTTCCAACTCGTACTTTGCCCAAGGTGGTATTGCGGCCGCCCTTCATCCCGAAGATACTCCCGAGGACCATTTCCGCGACACCATAGAAGCCGGGAGGGGACTTTGCGATTACGACCCGGTTAAAATTTTAGTAAACGAAGGGCGTGAAAGGGTACTCGAATTGATCGAAATGGGGATGCTTTTCGATAAGAAAGACGATGAATTTCTGTTTGGGCTCGAAGGAGGTCATTCCAAACGTCGTATTTTACACGCTGGTGGAGCCTCTACGGGGAAAGAAATGACTAAGTTCATGGTCGAAAAGGTGAAACAAACTCCAAACATTGTTGCTTATCAACACACAAAAGCAGTTGAATTACTAATTAGCAATGGCCATTGTACCGGCTTGAAAGCAATTTGTTTCGACGACATGTCAACCTTGGTATTTTCAACGAACATGGTCATCTTGGCCACCGGAGGGTTGTCGAGGCTTTACCAACGCAGCACCAATCCCTATACTGCCACTGGCGATGGAATTGCCCTGGCCTGGAATGCCGGAGCAAAACTCGTCGACATGGAATTCATCCAGTTTCATCCTACAGCAATGATGATTCCAGGCAGGGATGCTTTTTTACTTAGTGAAGCCATTCGTGGCGAAGGAGCCTATCTTTTCGACAAAAACGGGGAACGCTTTATGACCCCGATCCATCCACTGGGAGAGCTGGCCCCCAGAGACACCGTAGCCACGGCCATCTACAATCAAATGAAAAAAGACCAAACACAAAATGTATTTTTATCATTGAAACATCTCGATGCTCAATATATAAAAGAAAGATTTTCTGTTATTTACGAAGAAGTTAAGACCATGGGGCTCGATCTTACCCACGACCTGATCCCAATAGCCCCTGCTGCCCATTATATGGTAGGAGGAATTCAAACCGGCCTACATGCCGAAACCAACATTGAAGGTTTATGGGCTTGTGGTGAAGTAGCCTCCACCGGGGTCATGGGAGCCAATCGACTGGCAAGCAATTCCTTATTGGAATGCTTGGTTTTTGCCAAAAGGGCTGCCGATCATGCAGCAACTTTTCTTGGCAAACCCAGAACGATAATCGAAACTAGTCCGATAAAATACGATACAAATAATGTTGAACGGTTTCTAAAAATCAAAAATGAAGTTTCCGATATCATGTCGAACAACGTGTGCATCGTACGGAACGAAAAAGGTCTCGAAGAGTCGGTTAAACGGTTGAAAGAAATCCACGTGGAATTTAGGGAAAATGAAGATGAATACAATTTAAATAAAATTAATAACATTACCAACATTGGTTTTTTAATTGCCCGTTCAGCCCTTTTGAGAAAGGAAAGTCGGGGTGGACATGTGCGAGAGGATTATCCCCAAATCAATCCCGACATGGAATTTCATATTGTGCAACAAAGAAATGAAGAACCTCAATTTGAAGCAGTAAAAAAAAATGATGGAGAAAAACTTGCTTTTAACAATTGATTCCCTTATCGAAGAGGGATTAAAAGAAGATGTAGGCACTGGCGATATAACTACGAACCTGTTAATCCCAGCCGAAACCAAAACCACGGCAATCTTAATAGCAAAAGCCCAAGGTACGATTGCTGGGCTCCAAGTGGTTGAAGCGGTTTACCGAAAGCTCGACCCTGAAGTGCGGTTCCAGACTGAAATCAACGATGGCGCCAAGGTAACTTATGGTCAAATAATTGCAACTATAGAAGGACAATACAGGGCTATTCTGACAGGAGAAAGGCTTGCCCTCAATTTTCTACAACGCATGTCAGGTATTGCTACCGAAACTGCCCGCTATGTTGAAGCATTAAAGCCTTTCCATACTCAAATTTTAGATACCCGGAAAACAGCACCTGGACTACGTTTGCTCGATAAGTATTCTGTGTTGGCTGGAGGGGGCATCAACCATCGTATTGGTTTGTACGATATGGTATTGATCAAAGATAATCATATCAGTGTTGCCGGTAGCATTACCAACGCAGTACAAGCCATAAAATCAAGGATTGGTAAAGGCATAAAAATCGAAGTAGAAACAACCAACCTCGAAGAAGTGCATGAGGCCTTATCTTTAGATGTAGACATTATCATGCTCGACAATATGGACAACAACACCATGGCTGCAGCAGTCAAAATCATTGGAGGAAAGGCAAAAGTGGAAGCATCGGGAAACATGAACCTGAACAGGGTAAAAGAAGTTGCAGCTACTGGGGTCGATTACATATCGATAGGTTCCTTGACTCATTCGGTTACAGCTCTGGATATTAGCCAAAAAATAAAAGGATAGCCCAATGCTGAACCTGGTTATCGATATAGGCAACAGCCGTTCCAAAATTGCCATTTTTAACCGGAATGAACTGATGATCAATTTCCCGATCGATGATTTTAACTCCCATCATCTGGAAATGATCAGAACAGATCATCCCAACATCGAAAAAGCCATCGTTTCGAGTGTAAAAGAGAAAGATCCATTCATCTCCGCTAAATTTCAACAATTGTTTAAGATTGGCATTGAATTGGAACAGGATACACGAATTCCTATTCAAAATTGTTACGAGACCCCACAAACACTTGGAAAAGATAGGCTTGCAGCAGCAGTAGGAGCCAATTGGCTTTTTCCTAACGAAAACCTGCTGGTGATCGATGCCGGGACTGCCATTACTTATGATTTTGTAAACGATCAAAATCAGTATAGAGGTGGCTTTATCACTCCTGGATTAACCATGAGGTTGAAAGCCTTACACCATTTCACCCAGAAATTACCCCTGCTCGAACCTCAATTCCCTCAAAATTTTTCAGGACTGAATACTTTTGAATCCATCCAGGGAGGGGTTCAATATGGTCTTGAGGGAGAAATTGACAGGATCATCCATTTTTTTAAAAGTGAAAAACAACACTTTAAAGTAATTTTAACAGGAGGAGACGCAAACTATTTTGAAAAAATAGTAAAATGTTACAATTTTGTAGCCCTTGAGTTAACACTCATTGGTTTAAACCGAATCCTTGAATTCAACCACCCTGGATAGTTTTTGTTTGGCATGTGATTTGAATTAAAGGTAATTAAATAACTTATTGTATTATGAAAACATTTATTTGGACAACGGTATTGATTTTTTCCCTTTTTGTTTCAACAGTAAGTTGGGCACAAAAGAAAATTACAGGTGTGGTATACAAGGATGGGAAACCGGCAGCAGGAATTGCTGTTGAAGCTGCACGGTCGGAAGGTTGGTATACCAGCTTCGATGGAAAATACGAAATCGTGCTTCATCCAAAAACAAAAACCATACGGTTCATCTGGGGCGATGAAGTTAAAAAGCTTAGTCTCAATGGCACTGAAGGTGATGTAATCAATTTCAGTTTCGATGGATCCCCTATTCCTGATGGCAATGACGAAGTTGGTGTGGATTTAAGGGAGTTGGAACAACTACAAAAAGATAGAGTCAGTGAATTTTTTACCGATTATTCTCTCTATCGTGAGTATTTCAAACAAGATGATTACAAGTCGGGAAGAGGCCCCTGGCAAAAGGTATATAAGATGTACCCTAAATCAACAGTACAAATTTATAATGATGGATTGAAACTATACGAGAACTATATTAACAAAGCATTGAATCCCAGCGATAAAGTTTTGTTTCTCGACACCATGATGCTCGTGTTCGATAAGAGGATCAAATACCTTAACAACGTAGGTGATGTTTACGACAGAAAAGCAGCCAAGTATTTCGAGGTATTTTTAAGCATCGAACTGCCCGAATCGGAAGTATTGAAGGGAATGCAAAAGGGCATCGGTTTTACCCGCGAAGCAATCAAAAAATCGGGCGATCAAACCCAACCTGCAGTAATCGTGTTGCAGATGCAGGCTGCTCGTAGGCTATTTGCAGGAAACCAAATGACCAAAGCTGAAGTTTTAGAAAACTACGAAGCCGCCATGTCGATGTTGGATAAGCAAGTGCTCAATGCCGATACAAAAGAAAAAGCTGAACAAGCCATTCCGTTGATTCATCAGATTATAGAGGGTTCAGGAGCACTCGACTGTACCTCAATGACCGATTTATATGGGCCTAAATTCCAACAAAATCCTAACGACCTTGACCTGATCAAGAAGATGATTTACATGCTTCGTAGAGAAGATTGTATCGATAGTGAATTGTACATCAAGGCATCGGAAAAATTGTACGAACTGCAACCCACCTCCGAATCGGCGTTTAATATGGCCAGGATGTTCCTCAAAAGAAAAGAATTTGACAAAGCAATGGCTTATTATAAAGAAGCTTACGAAAAAGAAACCAATAACGATCTGAAAGCAACTTATTATTATGAAGCAGGGATGTTGTCGCTTCAACAAGAAAAGAATATGCAGGCACGCGATTTGGTTCGCGAAGCCATAAGACTAAAAAGCGACTATTGCGAAGCACTGATGTTAATGGGCGAAATTTATGCACAATCAAGCCGGGGATTCAATGGCGATGATTTCGAAAAATCGACTGTTTTCTGGATAGCCTCCGATTACTATGAAAGAGCTTCCCGAATTGAAAGCTGCAAATCGGATGCTGAAAATAAAGTGAAATTCTACTATAATTACTTCCCTAATAAAGAAGAAGTATTCTTCAGGGGATTCAGCCAAGGTCAGCGTTATACCATCGGAGGATGGATCAATGAAAGTACAACAATCCGTGTCAAATAGGTTTAATAAATACCAATCCGATCAAACTATAAAAAGCATTGCAACCTTTTTCGGGGTTGCATTGCTTTTTTTAGCTTGTCAAAATAATAACATCAACAAAATAGGGTCATTTTCCCACCCTCCCGATGCCCCGGTCGCTGTAGCCGATACCTTCGTCATGTTATATTCCGATTCGGCCATTGTCCGTTTTCGCCTTGAAACACCCAAACAGATGGTTTACTCCAATCAAGATGATCCTTATCTGGAATATCCTCAAGGTTTTTTCATCCAGAAATTTAGCTCCGATCTTAGCATCACTTCAAGCATAAAAGCGAACTATGGCAAATACTATGAAAAAAAGGAACTTTGGGAAGCCAGGCACAAAGTAATTGCCTTAACCGAAAGCGGCGATTCGCTGATTACAGAGGCCCTCTTTTGGGACGAAAAAAGAAACATGATCTATTCCGATATTTTTGTTAAAGTGATCAGAAAAGATGAAATTCTAACCGGTATTGGTTTTGAGGCGGATGTAAAGATGACCAATTGGAAATTCAATACTCCACAAGGGCATTTTTATATCGAAGTTGAAAATTGAACCTATTTCAATGAATGAACTGATAATTATAGTGATTTCGATTCTCTTCTCAGCCTTTTTCTCGGGAATGGAAATTGCTTTTGTTTCTGCTAACCGGTTGCAATTAGAAGTTGACAAACAAAAAAAAGACCTTACTGCAGGGATATTAAACATATTTACAACGAATCCCCAGCAATACATTGCTACCATGCTCGTGGGAAATAACGTAGTCTTAGTTATTTATGGGCTTGTTTTCGCCCGACTGCTTGAGCCCTGGCTAAATGCCCTTTTCGAAACCCATACTTTGGTTTTATTGTCACAAACCTTTATTTCAACCTTACTTATTTTAATTACAGGAGAGTTCATCCCAAAAAAAGTTTTTAAAACATTCCCAAATGGTCTTCTCAAATTTTTTGCAATTCCTGTATTTATCTTTTATTTATTGTTTTGGCCAGTAGCTTGGTTTACATTTGTTTTATCCAAGGGATTCCTATGCAAAATCCTAAAAAAAAGCATTTCTACCGAGAACGAGAAAATGGTCTTTACACGACATGACCTGGATCATTATGTCAATCAAAGTGATGCAGAACAACAACATGTCACCGAAGAAGAAGAAACCGAATTGAAACTCTTTAAGAATGCACTCGACTTTACTAATGTTAAAGTTCGTGACTGTATGATTCCACGGGCAGAAATAGAAGCCCTCGATGAAAATGCCCCCATCGAAGAATTGAGGCAGCGCTTCGTGGAAACCGGATTTTCAAAAATTTTAATTTATAATACTTCGATCGATAATATTTATGGGTACGTTCATTCTTCGAAAATATTCAATAATCCAACTACCATAAAATCGGTTACAAACCCCATAACTATAGTCCCTGAAACCCTCCCTGCCAATAAATTATTGGGGATTTTTTCACAGAAACACAAAAGCATTGCCTTGGTTGTCGATGAATTTGGCGGTACGTCGGGTTTGGTTACCACCGAAGATATCTTAGAAGAAATATTTGGTGAAATTGAAGACGAACATGATACCGATAACCTTACTGCAAAACAAGTTACCGAGTCTGAATGGATCCTCTCGGCCCGCTTTGAAATTACCACACTGAATGAAAAATTTGGCTTTGGGCTTCCCGAAAACGAGCAATACGACACTCTGGCTGGATTAATTCTCAATCAACACGAGAGTATTCCCAAAGTAAATACCTTAATTGAATGTGACCGATACCAGTTCAGGATATTAAAAGCAACAGGGACAAAAATTGAATTGGTGCTGATGAAACTATTTGATTTGGAGAAAAAAAATTGAGTATAAATCTTCATTAGGATAAGAAACTAAAATTACTATCTTCGTAGCTCGAAAAAATAAACCATTTTTCACAATATAAACAAGAATTTTAAAATGGCAACTCTACAGAAACTCAGAGACAAAACAGGAATGCTCCTGGCAATTGTTATCTTCGTGGCATTGGCCGCGTTTATTTTAGGCGACTTACTTCAATCAGGGAGCTCCCTTTTCAGAGGGCAACAACTAAAAATTGCCGAAATCGACGGTGAAAATATTGAATACCCTGAATTTCAGACCCGTTTCGATGAAATCGCCAATGTGTACAAATCAAACAACAATGTGAATAACCTCGATGAAGAGGCTTACCAGCAGATCCTGAATCAAACCTGGGAGATGATGGTGCAGGAAAAAGTAATGGAAAAAGTCTACAAAAATCTTGGCATTACGGTTACTCCTGAAGAGTTGTTCGATCTCGTTCAAGGGAATAACCTACACCCGATCATCCAACAACTCTTTGCCAATCCTGAAACCGGCCAAGTCGATAAAGCCGATGTAATCCGCTTCTTGAAATACATACAGGCCAATCCCGATGCCCCGCAAAAGGAATACTGGATGAGGGTGGAAGAGCAAATTGTGAATACAACCAAGCAAACCAAATACAACACCTTGGTGGGCAAGGCCCTTTACGCCAATACCCTACAGGCAAAACTCAGTCTTGTTGAAAAAAATAAAGATGCAAGTGTACAATACATACAAAAAAAGTATACTGACGTTCCCGATGAAAATATTAAAGTAAGCGATAGCGATCTTAAAGCCCATTACAATAATAATATTAAGCTCTATAAACAAGAGGCACAAAGAAATATCGTTTACATTGCCTTCGAAATCAAACCTTCCGATGAAGACGACCAAGAATCGCTCAGGGCTATTACCGAGTTAAAAGACGATTTTCAAAGGGCTACAGATAACTCAATTTTCGTCAATGCCAATGCAGATACCCGTTTCGAAGATGTATACCATCTTCCTGGCGATCTGACCCCACAATTAGCCGAATGGGCTTTTAGTGCTCAGGTCAACGATGTATATGGCCCCTACAAAGAAGGCAATGTATATAAAATTGTCAAGCTGAACGATACCAAGATGTTGCCCGACTCGGTAAAAGCCAGCCACATCCTGATCAGGGTACAAAATATGAACGATGCCGCTGCAGCTATGAACAAAATAGACAGCATCAGATTAGCTATTGACAGGAAACAAACCACCTTTGAACAAGCTGCCAAAGACCATTCACAGGATGGATCAGCAGCCATGGGTGGCGATCTAGGTTGGTTTGGCCGCGGAAGAATGGTTGCCCCATTCGAAAAAGCTGCTTTTCATGCCAATAAGGATGAATTGGTCATTGCCCAAACTCAATTCGGGATTCACTTGATTAAAGTTACCGAACAAAGCAAGAAGAGTATTAATGTGCAATTGGCCATTCTCGATCGCGAAGTAACCCCTAGCACCACTACCTTCCAAAAACTGTATTCCGAAGCCAGTCAATTGGCTGCTAAAAGCCAAGACTTAAAAGGTTTCGAAAAAGTGGTTGAAGAACAAAAATTAATGAAAAGGTCTGCTGTTTTAGGTGAAAACGACCGGACTATTCCTGGATTGGGTTCTGCCCGCCAATTGGTTCGCGCCGCTTTCTTCAATTCAAAACCCGGCGACCTGGTTACAGGAAACGACAAATCTCCAGTTTTTGAACTTGATAACCAATATATTGTTGCCGCTTTAGTTTCAGAAACCGAAGAGGGGACCAAATCTTTTGAAGCGGTAAAACCTGCAATCCAAGTCAATGTTATTAAAGATAAAAAACAAGAATTTCTGATGAAGGAATTCTCGAATGCAAAGGGAGCAAGTTTGGATGCAACTGCTGCGAAATTGGGATTAACTGTTGAGCAAGCTTCCGGATTCAATATCGCCTACGGCTCGATCAATAAAGTAGGATACGAACCCGCGATCAACGGTGCTGCAATGGAACTTCAGGCCAATGCCCAATCGAACCCCATAGCTGGTCGTAATGGAGTATATATTATCCAATTAACCGAAATCAACGATAAAGGGAACCAAGATGTGGAAGCTGAAAAGAAAAGCCTGTTCAGCAGCAATGCTTATCGGGCAAATTATCAAGCTTTCAGAACTTTACGCGACAATACAACCATTGAAGACAGAAGATCCAAATTCTATTAATAGAACTGTAAAACAAAACAAAAAAAGATTGGTTATGATACCAATCTTTTTTTTTGTTCCATACTCAACTTTTTTTATTTTAAATCTTTACAATTCTTTAAAGAAGCTTTTACCTGCCCTGCATATTGGGCATTCAAAATCGTCAGGCAAATCTTCGAAACGGGTACCAGGGGGAATACTTGAACCAAGCTCCCCCATTTCAGGATGATACACATATCCACAAATAATACAAATGTGTTCAGTTGCATCTGAAAGATCATTAATTCCTAAAGTCGGATCTTCCTTAATAAGCAGGTTCGGATCAATATAGGTTGGTGCATTACGGGGCGAAAGCATCTTGTAATGCTCATGGTAATAATCGTAAGTTAAAGTCGGTTCATTAGTTAAAATTTCACTGTACGCCACTTCTCCTACAAACAAGATGTGACTGCCTAAATCAACCTGCCCAACTACCTTACATTCATAATCAGCAACTGTTGATTCGGTGATTACCGGAACCCCCAAAACTCCTGTTTTAAAACGAACCGCAGTAAATTTATCAATATCCCAACCTGTTTGGAACCCAAAAGTTCCAATCAACGAAACATCCAGATCTCTTGCCAAAACAGAAAGTGAAAAAGCCTTCTTCTTTTCAATAATTGCACAACTGTAATTGTTCTTGTTGCAGCTAATTGCTAAACACGCCGGACTCGATGTAACCTGAAAAGCAGTATTGGCTGCATAACCAGCTTTCCTTCCTTCGTGTTCGGAACAAATCAGATAAAGTCCATACGATAACTTATGAAATGCATTAAAATCAATCATTTTATATTTTAGTTGATTAAATTTTTCTTTGATAAAAATAAGAAATTACTCCTCAGGATAAAATACTCGTTGGATATTCGGATATTGAAAATAAAAATTTTCATTGACTAATTTTCGGGGATAAACCAGTTCTCCCTTTAAGACCAATTCGGATGCCTCGCCCATGATAAAACGAATTAGAACGGCAGGGATTGAAAATAAAAGTTTTCGATGTGTTGCCTTGGCCAGTTCAATCGAAAATTCACGATTGGTCGATATAGTCGGGGCCACCAGGTTGTATACTCCATTCGTATCCTTTTGTTTGATGAAATATTCAAAAGCCTTTGCAAGGTCATCGATGTGGATAAAAGAAAAAGCCTGGCTGCCATTACCTAAAGTTCCCCCCATTCCTAAACGAAAGATTGTCCACATTTTTTTCAACATACCCCCTTCTCTCGATAAAACAACGCCCAAACGCACAACTACACATCTGATGGAAGGATTCGACAGTTGGTTGGTTTCCGATTCCCATAATTTGACCACTTCACTTAAATAATTAGCCCCAAAGCAAGTGGTATACTCGTCGGCTGCTTGATCTCCTGTGTTAGGATAAATTCCAATTGCAGAAGCATTTATAAGCAATCTTGGACAAGCTTTATCACTTTCAGACAAGTCGTTTAACATTTTAATCAACCTTCTTGTAGTATGCGTACGGCTCTCTAATATTCTTTTTCTGTTCGTTTGGGTCCAACGCCGGGCTATCGAAGTACCAGCAAAATTGAGTACTACCTGGCAGACCGATACTACATCAGACCATTCCTGATCAGAAGCCGATCGGGATAATTCAAGAAACTCATAGCCTAAAGGTTCCCATCGTTTTCTTAATTCTGAAATAATAAACCCATGATAACCTGTTGCTGCTATTTTCATTTTATTTTAGCTAATTTAATACATAGAGTAACCTTTAATTAACATTATTGTTCTGAAAATTTTATTTTTGTCATGCTGTTTTCCTCCGGGATTAGATCAGCATATTTAACCAAAAAATATAAAAACAATGCACATGAAACCTACATTGGTAATTTTAGCTGCCGGGATGGGAAGTCGTTATGGAGGCCTCAAACAACTCGACGAAGTGGGCCCCAATGGCGAGGCAATAATCGACTATTCGCTGTACGACGCAATCAGGGCCGGTTTTGGCAAAGTGGTCTTCATCATCAGGCACGATTTCGAGGATGCTTTTAAAGCCCGGTTTGATCAAAAATTAAAAGGAAAAATCGAGGTCGAA
>CAZSIK010000011.1:0-10372 GCA_964606515.1 uncultured Prolixibacteraceae bacterium | reverse complement strand
CGAATACGTATATCAATCGCTCGACGACCTACCACAAGGGTATGTTATTCCCGAAAACAGGGAAAAACCTTGGGGTACTGCACATGCCATACGCACTGCACGCGATGTGGTAAGAACTCCTTTTGCAGCAATCAATGCCGATGATTTTTATGGAAAAGAAGCTTATCAGACCCTCGCAACCTACCTAAGCACTTCGGTCTCGGAACACCATTATTGCATGGTAGGCTATCGCCTCGATAAAACACTTTCCGATCATGGCTCGGTAGCCAGGGGTATTTGTATGACCGATCCAGAACAGCATCTGATCGATATAGATGAAATGACCCAGATTGAAAAAGACAAGGGAAAAGTTGTGTATGTAAGAGATGGAGTTAAAAACGAACTTAGAGGCGATGAATTGGTATCGATGAATATTTGGGGCTTTCACCCTTCCTTGTTCCAATACCTTGAGAAAGGGTTTATTCAATTCCTGAATGAGAAAGGAAAAGAATTAAAATCAGAATTTTATATCCCACTTCATGTAGGAGAAATGGTAAAATCGGGCAAAGCTAGTGTTAAGGTTCTTTCGTCGAATGCTTCCTGGTTTGGGGTGACTTACCAACAGGATAAACCCATTGTGATACAAAAGATAAGAGAGCTGATCGATTCAGAAGAATATCCAACAAAACTTTGGTGAAACCCAAATCAAAAAAGCGCTGCAGGTTCAGCGCTTTTCTTGTAAATTTTCGATTAATTCGATCTTTTTTCTTTTGTGAACGATCATTATTTTTCAAAAGGGTATTGTTTTTTCCTATTTTCGCAAAAATTCAATAAATAAAGAAATGAAAGTATACAAATTTGGGGGAACATCGGTGGGATCGCCACAAAATATGCGATCGGTAATGGACATTATTCACGATGGAGAGGCAAAAATTGTGGTTCTTTCGGCCATGTCGGGCACAACCAATACCCTTGTCGATATAAGCAATTACCTGTACCGTGGAGAGAAAGAAAATGCTTTGACCCTGATCGATGAATTGAATAAAAAGTACGATTCAGTAGTTGAAGAGTTATACCAGACCGACCAATATAAAACACTTGGCCGATCGGTTATTAAAAAGCAATTCGATACGTTGCGCCTACAAGTAGAAGGTGATTTTAGCGCTGTGAAAGAACAAATCAACTTGGCCCAAGGTGAATTGATTTCCACGGAACTGGTAACATACCTTCTTTTGGAGAACCACATCAAAGCGGTACTTTTACCGGCACTCGACTTTATGAGAATCGATGAAGACAAACAAGCCGATGAAAAATTGATAAAGGAATTAATAAAACCTGTACTCAAAGCTGCTGGTGAACGAGAGATTTACATTACTCAAGGCTTTATTTGCAGAAATGCCTATGGGGAAATCGACAACCTTCAACGAGGAGGGAGCGATTACACGGCCACTTTAATCGGGGCTGCAATCGATTCTGAAGAAGTCCAAATTTGGACCGATATTGATGGAATCCACAATAATGACCCCAGGTTTGTAGATAAAACCCGGAAAATCGACAACCTACTTTTTGTCGAAGCAGCAGAATTAGCTTATTTCGGGGCTAAAATCTTACATCCCCTTACTGTTTTGCCCGCGAAGAAAGCCAATATTCCTGTCAGGCTAAAAAACACGATGAACCCTTCCGATTCGGGTACGCTTATTTCGAACGACAAAACCATTTCAGGGTTGAAAGCAGTGGCCGCAAAGGACGGCATTACTGCAATTAAGATCCGCTCATACAGGATGCTGATGGCTTATGGTTTCTTGCGGAAGGTTTTCGAAGTTTTTGAAAAATACAAGACATCGATCGATATGATTACCACCTCGGAAGTTGCCGTTTCACTAACCATTGATGACGCAAAAAATCTTGACAAAATAATTGATGAAATCAACACCTTTGGCGAGGTTGAAATCGATCTCGACCAAACCATTATTTGTGTAGTGGGCGACATGATTTCTGAAGCAAAAGTATTTTCAAAACAAGTTTTTGAAGCCCTTGAAGGCATCCCCGTGCGCATGATTTCATACGGAGGAAGCCGGTATAACATTTCAATACTGATTGGTCAGGAATACAAGAAAACCACTCTTCAAAAACTGAACGACCATATTTTTTACAGATAAGAAATTGAAAAACAGATCATAAAAAAAGGAGCCTTTAGCTCCTTTTTTTATGATCTGTTTTTTTGCTATTCTTGTTCCAGTTCGCCACCTACCTTAAAGAACGAGATGGTTTTACCAAGTTTTTCAGCCAAGGTGGCTAACTCTTGCGACGAATTGGCCATATTTTCGGAGCTATATGCATTTTGTTGGGCAATATTATTCAATTGCTGAATCGCGTTATTGATTTGGTTGATCCCAACTTCCTGCTCACTGCTGGCTAATTTAATACCATGAATGAGCTGAGCCGTTTTTTCAATCTCAGGAACAATTTTCTGAAGCTTAATACCCGCTTGATCAGAAGCAATTACAGTTTCCCTCGATACCTTATTAATTAACTCTGCAGCTTGTTTACTGCTGTCGGCCAATTTTTTAACTTCCGCAGCGACTACGGCAAAACCCCGGCCATGTTCGCCTGCACGGGCTGCTTCAACTGCTGCATTCAGAGCCAGGATGTTGGTTTGGAAAGCCAGATCGCCAATGAAGGAAACCCTTTCGATAATTGAATTCAACGATTGAGAAGCCAGTTCAGTTGCTTTATTGCCATCGCGTATGCCCGATACGGCAGTCATAGCGATCCTTTCTGTTTCAGTGGCATTATCGGCATTTTGCAGGAAATTGGCATGCAATTCTTCAATCGAACTTGAAATTTCTTCGGTGGTAGCCGCCTGGTCAGTAGCCGTTTCGCTTAATTCGTTGGCATTTTTATTCATTTTTTGACTGGCAACCACGATATTCTTTATCCCTTCCGAAATATCTTCAACAATGTATTTCAATTGGTTATTCATCCGGTTCAGTGCGGTCATCAATTCACCTACCTCATCCTTGCGAACCACTTCGCGTTGCCTGTGAAGGATTCCGTTCGAAATGTTCTGGGCCAATTTTAGACCCACTTTAATTGAACGTGTGATCGATTGTGAAATGAAAAAGCCGGCAACGACCCCCACGATTATAATCCCCAATAAAATAAGCAATAATGATTTGATTGAATCGGTGATGATCCCGTTGGTTTTTTCAGTCATTTCGGTAATCTGATCAAGCCCTACATCCGAAAGGGCAACGATATCGACCTTCATGAGGTTTTCAATTTCGTTTCTTTTCAATTCAACTTTTCGGGCTGAACGGTAATTTTTGATCAAAATGTCTCCATTGTTGAGTAAAGTGCTAGCTACCTCAACCAAAATTTTATGGTTTTTGCCTTCAGGCCTGGCTGCCAATGCTTTTAAGTCACTCTTAGCATCCTCAAGGGCAACGATCGCTTTATCCAATTCTTTTGGTTTTCGTTTATTGATGGCAACGAAGGTCAGAAAACCGGTTTCATAAACATTGGCCATCAAACTTTGAGCTCTTGACGAACCTCCACCACTTTTTCTATAATCGGCATAGGCCACTTTCAAGTCATCGACTCCGATACCGAATGAATTAACAAGCTCAAAATTCTTCGATACCAAGTCTTTATATTGCTCATTCAATACCATGAACTCCCCGGCAAGGTTGTTGACATTGGTTAATTTTTCCTGATTAACGATCTGAATTTTACTCGACTGAGAAAGATTAACCAGTTGTTCCAACGAGTGTTTGAACTTTTTCAGGTATTTGTCGGCATTGTTATAATAGTATGGATCCCGAAGATGATCGTAAGCCTGAAGGTTTATCAATACTTCCCGCCAATCTTTATCGGCCCTGAAGGATTCATTCACCGATGGCAAAGATTCATTTGCCAACGAGTTGGTTTCCTGCTTGATTTGATTCATGCTATAAAACGAAAGCACCCCAATAATTACCGACAGCAATACCAACAAACCAAAACCAATCCCTATTTTGACACCGATCTTGAGGTTGTTCCACTTCATAAATCCACTGTCAATACTTGATTTTCCAATCAGATCTCCCATATCTTTCATTAATTAGATAATTCCAAAAATAAACCTTTTTACAAAATGTAGGAAAAAGAACTTGAATAAAACCATAGATCAAGCTTTTTTCTTCCTATTTTCCCTAACTGGCCAAGGCATTCTTATCGGGTTTTAAAATTAGAAAATTATTAATTAAAAAGAAGAGTTTTGATAAAAAATGTATAATTTCGGCTTCTGATGTCACTTAACACTGAAATGATAATTAAATTGAGTTAAAGATGAAAAATAAGCTTTCATTTCTATTTAAGCCCATTTTATTGCTATTAATCGCTTTAGCCTTCATTCCTTCCTGTAAAAATCTCACAGGGGTAAAAATTGGTTTTCTGATCCCTGCCGGCGAAGGGTACCGTTGGGTTATCGACCAGAGATATATTGAAAAGGCAGCCCGTGATGCTGGGGCTGAAATTGTAACCTTGTCGGCCAACAACGACGAGAACCTTCAGCTCAAGCAAGCCAAAGATCTTTTGAAAAGTGGGATTGATGTACTTATCGTAGTTGCCGCTAACTCGAACACATCAGCAGCCATCGTTCGTGATGCACACGATTATAATGTACCCGTTATTGCCTACGATCGTATCATTAAAAACTGCGATCTTGATTACTTTGTCACTTATGAAGGGGAAAAAATTGGTACCCTGATGATCGATCATGCTCTCTCGTTAAAACCAAAAGGAAATTACATCTTATTGTATGGAGAAGCCAGCGACATGAACGCCACCATCATAAAAGAAGCACAGGAGAAAGCACTTGAACCATATATCAATAACCAACAAATTAAAATCCTATATAAAACGTTTATCAGCGATTGGTCAAGTGAAAATGCCAGTCAAACCATGAAAAAAGTACTGGCCTTTATCGATGAACCCATCGATGCTATAATAACAAGTTACGACGGGCTGTCTATTGGAACGCTCAAAGTATTGGTAGAGGAATATGGATATCAAGGGGGAATGGTTATTACGGGTCAGGATGCCGAACTTGAAGCTGTAAAAGCCATCGTTGATGGCAAAATGACCATGACCGTGTACAAATCGATCAAAACCATCTCTTCGGCTGCTGTCGATCTTGCGATCAACCTTGCCAAAGGCAAAACGGTCGATAACATTAACTCAACCATCAACAATGGCAGGGTCGATGTCCCCTCGGTTTTACTCACCCCAATTGCAGTCGATAAGAATAACATCCGCACCACGGTGATTTCTGATGGCTATTACACTGAGGAGCAGATATATGGCAAATAAGCCATCCTGATCAACATCACTTGAGGGGATAGGTTGTTTTTCAACAAATTTGAAAACGACCTATCCTTTTCTTTTGATGCAAACGGGATTTTGTAATCGATCAAATCGAATTATCTTTGCGCATCATTCTTGAAAATATACCATGCAGGAAAAAATTTTAATTCTCGATTTTGGTTCACAATATACCCAACTGATTGGCAGAAGGGTACGCGAGTTAAACGTGTATTGTGAAATTCACCCTTTTAACCATTACCCCACTATCGATGGCAGCGTGAAAGGAGTAATTCTCTCGGGAAGTCCTTTTTCGGTTCGTGACGAAAAAGGTCCACGAATTGACCTTTCTGAGCTTAAAGGACAGCTCCCCTTACTGGGTGTTTGTTACGGGGCTCAATACCTTGCCCATTTTTATGGAGGTGAGGTTGCACCGTCAGACAGTCGTGAATATGGGAGGGCCAATCTGGTTTATATCGATCACGATAATAAATTATTCATGGGAATGACCCCCGGAACCCAGGTCTGGATGTCACATGGCGATACAATAGAACGACTACCTTCAAACTATGAAATTATCGCCAGCACAAGCGACGTAGCCAATGCCGCTTTTCAAATCAGAGGAGAAGCAACTTATGCCATTCAATTTCATCCCGAAGTTTATCATACCATCGAAGGAAAACAACTGCTGTATAATTTTGTGGTCAACATTTGTGGTTGCAAACAAAGCTGGACACCCTCTTCGTTTATAGAAACCACTGTTCAAGCGTTGAAAATGCAACTGGGAAACGACAAGGTGGTACTTGGGCTTTCTGGTGGGGTTGACTCGACTGTTGCAGGAGTGCTGCTCAACCAAGCTATTGGTAAAAATTTGACTTGCATCTTTGTTGACAACGGTTTGTTGCGAAAAAATGAATTTGAAAGCGTGATAGAACAATATAAAGGCATGGGACTTAATGTAATAGGTGTCGATGCACGTCAAAAATTCTGGAACGACCTGAAAGGGATTACAGAACCGGAACAAAAAAGAAAAATAATCGGACGGAACTTCATCGAAGTATTCGATGAGGAGGCTCATAAAATAATGGATGTAAAATGGTTGGCACAAGGCACTATCTATCCCGATGTCATCGAATCGGTGTCTGTCAATGGCCCTTCAGCCACCATAAAATCACATCACAACGTGGGCGGCCTTCCCGATAAAATGAAGCTAAAGGTAGTAGAGCCATTAAAATCGCTGTTTAAAGACGAAGTCCGTCGGGTTGGACAAGAACTGGGAATCAGTCCGAAACTGATTGCACGGCATCCTTTCCCTGGGCCTGGCTTAGGGATCCGAATCCTTGGAGATATTACCCCTGAGAAAGTAAGGATCTTACAGGAGGCCGATGCCATATTCATCAACTACCTGCACGATTGGGGATTGTATGATGAAGTATGGCAGGCAGGCGTAATTCTTTTACCGGTGCAATCGGTTGGGGTAATGGGCGACGAAAGAACCTACGAGAATGTAGTGGCAATCAGAGCTGTAGCCTCTACCGATGGAATGACAGCCGATTGGGTACATTTACCGTATGATTTTTTGGCAAAAGTTTCAAACGAGATAATCAATAAAGTAAGGGGAATAAACCGTGTAGTTTACGACATCAGCTCAAAACCCCCTGCTACGATCGAATGGGAATAAGAAAGGGTTATTCCCTTTTTTTTCTCTTAAAAATCCTTTGGTGGGAATTATTTTGGCTTGATCTTCCCTTATTTTCATTTGGTTTGTGGCTTTGCCGCTGATGCTTTTCTTCCCACGACGGTGCTTCACCCAAAACCGAAGGAAGTGCTTTGCGTGGAATCTCTTTTTCGATGAGCCTTTCGATCCGGCGCAAGC
This sequence comes from uncultured Prolixibacteraceae bacterium, assembly GCA_964606515.1. GTDB lineage: Bacteria > Bacteroidota > Bacteroidia > Bacteroidales > Prolixibacteraceae > CAZSIK01. The sequence continues at coordinate 3,174 of CAZSIK010000011.1, read as the reverse complement.
GGTACACATCATCGGGGCTTACCAGGGTAATGGCTTCGCCCTTCGATTCGGCGCGGGCGGTGCGCCCTACCCGATGCACGTAATCTTCAGCATCACGGGGAACATCATAATTGATAATCAAAGAAATATCTTTAATATCGATTCCTCTGCTCAACACATCGGTTGCAACTAAAACCCGGGTTTTTCGGGCCCTGAAACCTCCTAAGACTTCTTCCCGTTGTTTTTGTTCCAGGTCGGATGAAATACCTTCTACCAAAAATCCTTTTCCTTTTATCCCTGAAACAATTTGGGAAACCTTCATTTTGGTGGAGGTAAAAACCAGTATGCTTTGATAATCAGGCCTATCGGCAATAATCTCGTTCACCAGCCTTCGCTTTTGTTCTTCGTAAGCCAAGTAAACCGATTGCTCGACTCCTTCGGCTGGTTTCGACATTTCGATGGAAATCTGGACAGGGTTATGCAAGATTTTTTCAGCCAGTTTTTTAATCTTGGGTGGCATGGTAGCGCTGAACATCATGGTTTGCCTACCGCTTTTAGGCAAATAGGAAATAATCCGTTGAATGTCGTCGAAGAAGCCCATGTCCAACATGCGGTCAGCTTCATCGAGCACGAGGTATTTCAGTTGGTTCAATTTAACGGTGCCCTGGTTAAGATGCGCGATAAGTTTCCCTGGAGTAGCCACCACGATATCGGTATTATTCGAGAGGGCTTTTGCTTCCTGGCTCCAACCTGCACCATCGCCGCCTCCGTATATGGCTATTGAATTCGCCGGGACATAATAGGCGAAACCCTGTATCTGTTGTTCAATTTGTATCGCTAATTCGCGGGTAGGCACCAAAATCAGGGTACTTGTTGACGATACTTCTTGCCTCGACATTTTATGAAGAAGCGGAAGAACAAAAGCGGCTGTTTTTCCGGTACCCGTTTGGGCAAAGGCAAGGATGTCGCGATTATTTAATATTTCAGGTATTGCTTTTTCCTGTACTGGCGATGCTTTTTCAAAACCCATGAAGTAAATTGCATCCAGCAATTCTTCACAAAGACCAAACTCATCAAATCTCATCTAATCTGTTTAAAATTCACTGCAAATTTATACTATTTTTCGAATGGAATAAATTTTGCAATTTTGCCGATGATTGAAAACGATTGAATTTATGAAACAAATAGGCTTACTCTTCCTCCTTTTTCTCGTTTTATCGTGTCCCGCACAAAAAGATTCAACAAGTTATCAGATTAACATTGTATGGAATGGACTGAAAGACACCACAATCTATCTCGCCCACTATTTCGACACCCAGGTTTTTGTCGACGATACCATAAAATTAAATCATCAAGGTGAAGGTAGCTTTAAAAAGAACAAAGTGTTGAAACAAGGCTTGTACATGATTTACCTGAACGAAAAACAGTATTTCGATTTTTTGATGGGGACCGATCAAACCTTCAACATTGTGACCTCAAATCCCGAATTGCGCGAGAACCTGAAAATTGAAGGTGCCCCCGAAAGTGAAAAATTCCTTGCTTATCGAAATTTTCTTTTCAAATTAAACCAAACAAGGGCGAAACTCAACGAAAACATAAAAACAGCAGGGGAATCCGAAAAATCAAAGATGATAGGTGAAATTAAAGAACTTGACCAAAAGATGGCTCAATTTATCGAAGCCGAGAATAAAAGCTTGCCGGGGAGCATATATCAGTTGTTCATCAAGGCGGTTGCTCCTCCAACTCCCCCCACTATTACAGTAAAAACCGACCATCCAAGGTACGATTCAATTGCCTGGCACCAGCAATACCATCACCGAACCCTGCATTTTTTTGACGGTTACGATTTTTCAGATCCCAGGATTTTGTACACCCCTCTGTTAAAAACCAAACTCGATGCCTATTTCAATCAAATCCTGCTTCAAATTCCCGACACCATTATCCGGCATGGGTTGAGGCTCATTGATCAGACCAGGCCCGATAAACAAATGTTTCAATACCTAAGCCAATACCTGTTGAATTGGGGCCTTCAGTCGAAAATAATGGGAATGGATGCCGTTTTTGTTGCCGTGGCCGATCATGTGTACCTGAAAGGCCAGGCTTCCTGGGCCGATTCAACCACTCTTGCAAAAATCAACGAAGAAGCTTTCTTCTTGCGCAATAACCTGATCGGGAAAAAAGCTGCCCCTTTGAATATACTCGACATGGAGGATAAACCCTTCAGCCTCTACGAGCTCGATGCCCCTTACACGATCCTTGTCTTTTGGGAACCAGATTGTGGACACTGTAAAAAAGAAGTCCCGGAATTATACGAAAAAGTATATATGAAATTTCTGGATAAGAATATTGAAGTGGTGGCAGTTTACACCGGCGCTGAAAAAAAGGAATGGGTCGACTTTGTAGAGGAAAAAGAATTGACCGGCTGGCACCATGTGTACGACCTGGCACATAATTCCCGCTTCAGGTATCATTATAACATAAGAACAACACCTCAAATTTTTCTTCTCGATGAGAATAAAATTATTATTGCTAAAAGATTGGATCCCGAAAACCTGGAGAAATTAATCGAAGCCTTACTCAACGCGAAATGAGCGTTCGTCAATGAAAACCTTACTTTCCTCAACGAAAACAATCCGTTCGTCAAATTTTTTAGGCGATTTAAAAAAATTGTATTTTCTTAGTGGTCTTAAAAAAAGGTTGTAATCAGGCAGAATGGAATTAACACTACTCAACAAAATACCAACACCAGTTGTCTATATTTCCCTTGCTTCTGGTGAAGTTTTATCAAATAAAGCTTGCGATCAATTCCTCGGAATTAAAATCAAAAGTTTCTCTGAATTTAAATCATTGTTTGCCCAACCCGAAACATTCGATCGATTCAATGAAAAAACCAAGGACATCCCCGTACACATTATACAGCCTGACGGCAAAGCTTCGCTTGCAATTGTCAATGCCGAAAAAAATAATGAAGAGTTAATAATTTCGTTGCACCCCATCAGCTTTTGTCTCGATTTAATATTTAAAGATCAAAAAGCGAGGGAAATTATTGGGGACCTACCCCTCGGAATTATCATCAATAACGAAACCATCCAAAAAACCATCTGGGTTTCGCCCAACCTTATTTCTAAAATTGGGTATTCCACAGAAGAAATTGCAAACAAAATTTACGACCAAATGATAAGTTTTGGAAGTTAT
>CAZSIK010000010.1:0-30608 GCA_964606515.1 uncultured Prolixibacteraceae bacterium | reverse complement strand
TGGCTCCCTGATCTGACCGGAGTCGGGAACGACCAGGGTACCCCCATACAATAATGCACCATAGATTTCCCAAACCGAAAAATCAAAATGCGATCCATGGGCCTGAATCCACACATCGTTCTGATCGAACCGGAACATGAACCGTTCGTTTACAAACAACCTGACCAGGTTGCGGTGACTTACCCGACAACCTTTGGGTTGTCCGGTAGAGCCCGAAGTATAGATCAGATAAGCCACATCGTCGGGCAATACTTCAACTGGCTGAAATTGCAAAAGATGTTCGGGGTTGAAACCACCCACTCTTTTTTTAACGGTGGAGACATTCAGTGGCACTGAACCCTTAAAAAGCAAACAGTCGAAACGATAACGGGTCAACTCATTTTCAAGGGTTCCTGTTTTTTCACTGATTTCGATTTTTTCAACTTCGGGAACAATACCCTGAATATTATTTAGAAAAGCCTTGGAAATAAAAAATTCATTCGACCAGTCGAGCTTGGTTTGCGCATCCGGATGGTCGCGCAGATGGTTTTCCAAATCTGAGATCAACTGCTCTTTCCTCCCCGCATCCTGAACATCTCCCAGAAAGATAAGCCCGCCGGGTGATAGCAAGCGCAAAGCCTTTCTGATGACTGAGGTCAGGTAATTATAGCCACTGAAACACTGGGCCACACTGTTGATGATGACCAGGTCGAAGGGGCCGCTCAGCTCATCGATCTGGTGGGCCGGCAATACCATTAACTCAACTTGGTTCATGTTCAAATGCCGGACTTTGGCTTGTGTTGCTTTTAAAATTTCGGCCGAAATGTCGGTGCCAAGATAAAATTCAACTTCAGGGGCTATCCTGAACATAGAAATGCCCGACGAACAGCCAATCTCAAGTACCCGTGACGATGAAGACAGGTAAGGCCTGAGTTTTGACACAACGTTATCGGCATATTCATCCATCTCGGCCCGAGAAAGAGGCTGGCCGGTAAAGCTTGAAAACCAGGCACCTCCAGCAATATCGTCGGAAGCATTCCGCCCCACATGATCCCATAATTCGGGATTCATCATGTGGTTGTCGGGTTCTGAAAGCGAATAGAAATCGTCGGTATCGAGACAAATTCCTAAGCGGGTGCACGAAGTATCCCAAACTGCTTCGTTGAGGATTTTCAGATATTTCTGTTCTGAAATCAGGCAACAGGCTTCAGCATCGTTAATAATGAATAAGATGCGGTCGCGGGGATAAGCCCCCGATATTGGCACATAAGCATTTCCCGATTTTAACACCCCAAGCATTGAAGCAATTACACGGTAGCCAGGCTCGAGCAACAGGGCTACATGGGCTCCCGGACCGATATGGTGATAGTTGAGTTTCGCGGCAATCTGGTCCGACAAGCGGTCGAGTTCAGCATAGGTCAGGTTTCCCTGGCTTGTTCGCAAGGCTGTGCGTTCAGAATGTTCTTGTACCTTGCGGGCAAACAGGCTTACAATGGTCGATTGCCGGGGGAAGTCACAACGTGTGTTATTAAACTTTTCGATCAGAAACACTTCCTCTTCAGAATCAACCAAATTATAAAAGTCGATGTTTTCGTGGGGATTACTGGTAATTTGCTGAATTAGTGACACAAAATGACGACTCAACTGGTCGATTCTTTCCCGCACAAATAAATCGGTGTTGTATTCTATCACACCCGAAATGCCCTCGTTCAGTTCGGTGAAAAAAACCGACAAGTCGAATTGGCTGGTCTGCCACTTTGGTTTGAATTCGTGGATTGTAATTCCACTTAGTCGACGTTCTTCATTTTTATCATTTAACACATTCATTTGTTGCACCACCACATCGAACAAAGGAGAGTGATTGGTGTACCGTTCAGGATCGAGATCATCGACCAGGCGGTCGAAGGGATAGGCCTGATATTTATAGGCCGATATGGTTTTCTCTTTAACATCTGACAGAACCTCGAGGAACGAAGATCCCGGTACCAGCTTGTTGCGGATGGCCAAGGTGTTGACATAAAACCCGATTTGATCCTGCAAACCTTCATAATCGCGACCGGCAATTGGTGTACCATTGATCAGATCGGTCTGGCCCGTATATCTATATATCAACACTTTAAACACAGCAAGCAATCCCATAAACAGGGTGCACCCTTCGCGATCGCATAAAGTTTTGAATGTTTTATGAACTGTATTTTCAATTGCAAATTTAAACAGGTCGCCATTAAAAGTTTTGATCTTGAATCGCGGGAAATCAGTCGGGAGGTTCAAAACCGGAATTTCACCTTCGAATTGCGACAGCCAATACGACCGGTGTTCTTCGATTGCTTCACCTGCCAGCAGGTTATTCTGCCAGGCCGCGTAATCGCGATAGTGGATATGTAATGGATCAGGCTTAAAATCAGGATGTTCAAGAAGATTGTTGTACCCTTCGATTATTTCTTTCGACAACACTTCCATCGACCATCCATCGGAAATGATGTGGTGCATTACCAATGCAAAAACAAACTTGTTCCTGTCGATTTTAAATACTTTAAACAAGATAAGCGGAGGTTTCGACAGGTCAAAAACATGCCCGAAAAAACTGGTTACATAGCTGAGTGCTTTTTCGTAAGCATCGTGATCCCCCGAAAAATCGAGAGTATCGAAGTAAGTCGGCAGTGTTTCCTGCTGATGAATAACCTGACGAAGGGTTGATCCTGTATGAACGAAAGAAGTTCTCAGGCTTTGATGCCGGGTGATAATTCTGTCGACCACCTGTTTCAAAATCCCGATTTTGAGTTCACCCTCGAGTACGAAAGCCCGTTTTACATTATAAGTAATGGCTTCCTTTTCGATTTCCTGCAAGAGCCACATCCTTTTCTGGGCATGCGAAACCTGATAATCGGGAGCTTCAGGTAGCGCTTCGATGGCCTTGAACGTTTCCAGGGTTGCATTGCTTATCAGCTTTCCAACAGCATAAACATTGGGCGTTTTGAAAAATTGATCGATGGCCATTCTCACATTGAAACGCTTGTGCAGGATCGAAAGCAAAATCATGGCACTTAACGAATTGCCACCAAGTTCAAAAAAGCTTTGTTTCTCTGATTGAATAGAAGTACCCAGAACATCCTCAAATATTTTTTTCACTTCCCGAAGTTGATCAGAATCAATGTGGTCCGGAAGCTCTTGTTTTTCTTCTATTTCAGTGATTTTTAATGCCTTTTTATCAATTTTTCCATTGGCATTTAACGGAATTTGGGCAAGTAGTTCAAATTTAGACGGTACCATAAATACTGGAAGCAATTCCAGGGACAAAGCCTGAAGCCTATCGGGTGTCAGTTCCGGTTTCAGGGTGGTATAGAAGCAGTATAGCGTATGAGGCTTTAGCCAATCGTCGGGGACCACAACCACTTCGTGGGCACCAGCCCGTTCAAGTACTTGTTCAATCTCTTCAGGTTCGATTCGAACCCCGTTGATTTTTACCTGTTGATCGATCCGGCCAAGAATTTCGGTTTCGTGTTCAAGGTTATAGCGGCCCAAATCGCCGGTTGCATAAACCAGATCGGGGTACTCGTTATGAAGCGGATTTTGCACAAAAACGTGCTGATTTTGTTCCGGATGGTTCAGATAACCCAACGACCGATAGGGGGTTCTGATGTAAATTGTCCCAGTTTCACCCGGAGCACACAAGCGTTGATCCCGTGCAATGACCAGTTGAGTTCCTGAAATGGGCAGTCCGACACTCACTTTTTTTCTAAGTCGGGCCTCTTCAGGGGAGAGCAATTTACAAGTCTTCACCAAAGTGGTTTCGGTTGCACCATACAGGTTGAAGAGCCGGGTTTCAGGCGAAAAGTGCTGACTCCAGTGCAGGATGTCGGTGTTTGAAACCGGTTCTCCGGCCAGCAACAGGTATCTTACTTTTGGTAAGTGTTTATAATCAGCCACAGCAGTAATGGCTGTAAGCATCGACGGAACAGTATGAATCAGTTCAATACCCTGCTGATTGACCCAATCGAATAATTTGCCTAACTCGTTTTTGACGGATTTCTCGGGGATACAAAGGGTCGATCCACTTGTAAGGGCCATCCAGATGTCGCGCAACGAGGCATCGAAAGTCATTTGGGTCAATTGAGCAATACGCAAGGGTTTATAGGTCGAAACAATTGTTTTTTCCCAGGCGATAAAATGACTCAGCGAATTCCCCCTCCCGGCAATTGCTTTGGGTTCACCAGTGGTTCCCGATGTAAAATACACGTACGACCAGTCCTCCTTGTGGTCATGCAAAGAGCAACCGGTCATTGGTAAAATTTCTTCAACAACAGGAATATGGTATTCGAAATTTATGGTTGCCAGTCCGGTTTCTGACGACATGTTGCCGGCAACATCAAGCACCCGGGTCATATCGTCAGGCATACAAAGGATCAAATCAGGACGGCAAGCCTTTAACATGCTTAGCTGTCGCTTTGGAGGGAAGCCCGAATCGATTGGCATAAAAACCCGGTCGCTGAACAGTACACCTGCCATACTGCAAACAAATTCAACACCAGGTGGAAACCACAAGGCAACAACCCTGGCATCGGGGTAAGTCGAACTGATAAACCGACCTATTTGTAGTGCAAAACGAGTGGCTTCCTCGTAACTTATCGGATCAGAGCCATGCTCAATAGCAATGGCATCAGGACTTTTTACAGCAACTTCCCTGAATTGTTCCTGAACGGGTTGATAATGAATTTCGGTTAGTGCCTGGGTTAACGAAGCAGCAAACTCCAGTTCGTCGTTTGTATTTATCCGGAATAAAGAAACCGGCTGGTCGGTTTTAACCACGATCTGCCTGAGCAAGGCTAACATCTGGCTGGCCATTAGCTCAACCCGTTTCCGGGTGAAAAGATCAGTATTGTACCTTATAATTGATTCGATATCCGATCCGTTTTCCCGGAACGAAAAGGTGCAATCGAACTTGCTGGCTTCGAAAGGAACCTGAAGTTTTGTAATTTCAAGTCCATCGATCGAAAGCGGCACTTGTCTGTAATTCTGCATGATAATCTGAACATTAAAAAGCGGGCTCCGGCTCATGTCTCGGTCGGTAGCCACTTCTTCTATGATCCGTTCATAGGGATAATTCTGATGATCGACAGCTTCGCTTACAGTACCCCTTACCTGATCGAGCAACTCACCAAAAGATTGCAGGGGATCGATGCGATTGCGCAGGGCCAGAAGATTAATGTACTGCCCCATCTGGTTTTCGAGCTGGACGGTAGAACGCATATCGGCCCCGGTGCCAATGATCACATCGGTTTCATCAGTAAGTTTATGAATATAAAGGTTTAGCGCAGCCACAAATACAACAAACAAGCTACTTCCTTTCTCTCCGGCCAGCCGGGAAAGCTTTTTAGTCAGTTCCTTATCGATGGTGTATTTGTATATGTTCCCTTCGTAAGTATGTTTCTCGGGCCGGTCAAAATCGGCCGGCAAATTAAATGAACCCAAATGCCCCGACAGTTTTGAACGCCAATATAGGGCATCGCTTTGTAATTCGTGAAGAGCCTGTTGCTGCCATACCGAATAATCCTTGAACTGAATATCAGGTTCAGGCAAATTGGGCGTTTGCTGCTTTATGGTGCTCTGATAGATTTCAGTAATTTCCTTAAAAATTAAATTAATGGTGGTACCATCGGCGATGATGTGATGGATGTTGAAAAATGCGATAAAACGGTAGCTGTTGAATTTCCATATCCTGAATTGCACGAGGGGCCCGTTTTCGACATCAAGTTGTTGATGGGACAAGCGTTTGATCTCTTCCTCAATCGAATGTTGGTTATTCGCCGAACCTTCTTTGTCTATGAGTGGAATATCAGCTTCAACATCAAGAATTTTTTGCCGGGGTTCTCCTCCGACTTCAATAAAAACAGTACGAAGGATTTCATGTCGTCGGATCACCTGCCTGATGGCTGATCTGAAAGCTTCTACCTGAAGAGGACCTTTAATTTCAATGGCTGCCGGTATGTTGTAAGCTACCGATTTCCTGACCATCTTATGAAGAACCCAGGTTCGGTATTGCGAGGCCGAAACAGGATAGTGATCCATATGCGGAGCCCTGGGAATTTGCTGTTCACTTTGCTGGCACTTGCAGTAACCAATCAGTTGGGCCAGCTGCCTGATGGTGGGCGCATTAAAAATTTCCTGTAAGCCGATTTTTCGTTCAAACTGCTCCGAGATTCGGGCCGATAACTGCGTGGCCTTGATGGAGTGTCCACCAAGTTCAAAAAAGTTATCGTATATCCCAAAGCCCGAACGTCCCAGCACTTTTTCCCAGATGGCCATCAATCGGTGTTCGGTTTCATTACCCGGTTGATGTGATCCAAGTTGGTTCCCTTGCGATACGAAGTCAGCAGGAGAAAGTTGGGTAGGCAGAATTTCAAAACGAACAAGCTCGGGCTCAAATCCTTTTTGTTTCAGCGAAATCGTTAATTCATCGACCAGAGTTGGGGGAATGGCTGTTCCTGAATACCCGATCCCAAGCCATTGTACCGTATGGGTATGGGGCATTTCTTGAAGAATGGTAGGTTTTTCCCGGTTCAGTCCAATCAAAATATTCCTTGCCGACTGACGGAGAGCCAATTCGAACGAAACCAAACCTGCTTTTACCGGGATAATTCCAAATCCGACATCTTCAGATAAGGCAGAATAGGGATTATTGCTGCTCATGCCAATGTTATCCCATTGCGACCACAACAAGGTTTTGATCATGGCACCGTTTGCCAGGCTCATTTGATCCATAATCGCCTGCTGAACCGCATTGGCAGCCGAATAGGCTCCAAACCCGTTCGATCCGAATTGTGCGGTAGTCGAAGAAAAAGCAACAAACTGTTTAATGCCAAATTTTTGAACAACATCAGCCAGGTGCCGTGTTCCATTGGCTTTTGGTTGGTACATCACCGAAAAAGTTTCCTCGTTTTCGGCGATCAGCAGATGTTCGTCGGCATGCTGCCAGTGGTATTCAAGATTACCTTCACCTGCCAGATGCAGGATTCCATCGGGTTGTTGTCCAAGTTTTTCGATACCGATCCGAACAGCTTGGTCAAGTTCATCTTTGTTTGAAAGCTCGGCCCTGGCAAAGACAACTTGTCCCAGGCTCCGCAAAGTTTCAAGGGCGTTGAGCCGTTTTTCCCACTTATTCAGAATCGGGATGAGGGATATTTCTTCTGTTTCGGCCAAAGGTGCTTCAGGGTCGGTTTTCCCGATCAACAATAACCTGACCTGATAGTGCCGGAGCAGGTATTTAGATAATTCGAAACCCACTCCGCCCAATCCCCCGGTTATGATATAAAAGCCGTTTTTAAGAATAACGCTTTCTGTGTTTTCGTTAAGATCCAACGCTTGCAGTTGGGAGATGTATCTTTTCTCGTGACGCAACCTAACCTCGGGATAGGCTTGTCCATGAGTTAGCTCACGGCACAGGTCCCTGATGCAGGTCATTTCCCTAAAATCGATTGAAACCAAACGCACGTTCAACCAGGCATATTCGCTACGGGCTGTACGAATCAATGCTTCCCACCCCTGATTGTATCCGTAGGCAAAATCATTTTCTCGGCTTACTACCACCATGTCGGTTGTAAAGGGTTCGAAAGAATGAAGAACTGCCAGCAAGTCCATGAAAAAACCCGTGCCGGTTTCATTAAAAAGGCATCCGGGTTCGATAGGAAGACGAGAAGTTATTATTGGTGCAAACAGCACAACAACCGGTGCCTTAGTCAGATATTCATTCATCCTCTGAAACAATGGGCTTCCTTCCTGAAGTTGCTGCTTATCGAGGTGATTGTAACTCAAATATTTTACCTTTCCCAGTGTAGCCGGAACAGCTGCTTCGATGCTCTTTCCATCCACTTCAGGCACCAGGAACAAGAAGGTTCTGTCTGATCTGAGAGGTGCAGGGGCCAGAGATCGTTCAACCCATTCGCGGGTAAAAAACCAGTTGGGGAAAGTCTCTTCGTTATTCATTCGATTGTTGGTACCAATCCAGGCGTCGAATTCCCCATTTTCAAGACGGGCAAGCAATTGGTTGCGTTGTTTCTTTCCACTGTCGGTTACCGGAAACTGATCATTAGCAATCGGTATAACTGCCTTTGGAGAAATAGCAGCTTGTCGGGTTAATTTGCTTATAATGGCTTTTCTTGTTGTTTCCTCGCTTGTAGGAACTTCGGGCATAAAGAAAAGGAAAAGTTCCTCAGAACCAGTTTCCTGATTATATTTTCCGATGGCGATGGCCCCATTGGGTTTTACCCCTTCATTGGATTCGGCAACCTGTTCGATTTCGTAATTGTAATAATTGATCCCATTAATGATGATGACATCTTTTTCCCTTCCTGTAATGCTTAGCCGACCTTCATGCAGAAACCCCAGATCTCCGGTATTGAACCAGCCACCATCGAGAAAAGCCTGGTTGGCTTCAGGATTATTGAGGTAACCCGCGTTTACGGTGAGTCCCGAAACTTGTACCCGCCCGATTTGCCGTTCCTTGATCGTTTGGTTGTTTTCGTCGGTGATCCGGATTTTTACACCCGGAATAACTGTGCCTACTTCTACAAAAGTAACCGTTTCGTCAGCCTTGGCAGAACCGAACTGAAGGATGTTTTTCATCGAAGATTTCAAGACAGTTTTAACACCCCTGCCCTTTCCATCGAAACAGAGGGAATGGGTAATCCCCGAGGTGGTTTCCGACATGCCATACGCCGGAAACATACAGTGCGGTTTAAGTTTGAAAGGGGTAAGGGAATCGATGAATTTTTTAGCCACCGGATAGGAGATGGCCTCACCTCCATTCAAGATGTGACGGACCTTACTTAGATCAATGCTACCGTTGAGTTCATCTAAATTGCTTTCTCCAAGCATGGCAAATGCAAAATTGGGAGCCCAGGTATCAGTGATGTTGTATTTGCTCATCCAAATGATCCATAAAGCCGGGTTGGAAACAACCAGTTCGGTAAGGCCTAAAACTTGTTGGTTGCCATTGAACACCGATTTTGTGTGGTACATAATGATGCCTCCCACGTGGTCGAGGGGCATCCAGTTCAACGACACATCACCGGGTCCAAAACCGTTCAGAAGTGAAGTCCCCTTCGATCGGGCAACAATGTTGGTATGAGTAAGCTGAACCCCTTTGGGTAGACCGGTGCTGCCCGAGGTAAATAAGAGCACTGCCACTTCCCCGGGATTTTTTACCGGAGAAAGAAGCTTTGAGCTTGATTGCTTTAAAATTTGGTAATTCAGAAAGGTGAATGACTTTTCGTCGAGTTCTGCCTGTGAATGGAGAGATTCAAAACCATCATCACCCACGATCCAGGTCTTTTTCAGGACTTTTAAAACGTTTTTTAATTTTTTAATCTGTTCATTGTCAGGGGTGAAACTTTTGGGATAAGCCAGGGGAACTGCAACAAAACCTCCAAGATGACAAGCCCAGAACAATGTAACGGTCGCCTTAAGCGTACTGGTCTGGATCAGTACATAATCGCCTTGCCGGGCTCCCTGATCAGCCAACGAGGCGCTTGTTTGTTCTGCTTGTTCAAGCAATTGTCGATAGGATTCAAAGTATTCGTGATCAATGGATTCGATATAGCGCACCCCATGATTGGGGTATTTTTCAGCGGTGGCTCTCAACACATCACCAAGCCATAAGGGTTCATAGGAACTAAAGGTAAGTTCACCTCCGTCGGCCAGAGCTAATGGAAGTGGCTCCTCACTGTTGGTATTCGTAATTGTAGGGTGAATTTCATCCAATTGAATTAAGCCAAATTCAAGTCGATTGCTTTTGGGAGGTCTGGATTGCGCGATCATCATCATAGCTCGGTCTGCACCGATACCAAGTTGATGTCCGATTTCAGTCGGTAAAGCCGAATCGGGAACCGGTAATTTTTCGAGCACACCGAGATCGACCTGCCCGTTTTTAAGCGGCAGGTTGTTCAGAACGGCCCATTCAATTGCAGAAAAGGCTACCGGGTTAAAAGAACCAACAAGATAAGATTTCACGGTTTCTATCGACGAATTTCCAGCCAGGCTTACAAAGGCAAACAGACGAGGAGAGCCTGAGCTATTGGGTCTGATCAAGACACAAGCATCTTTGACTCCGGGACAAGCCAAAACACCAGGTTCAATGTCGTGTTTAAAGAACAGGGTACCATCGGGCAGTGGCAAAGCCTCCTGATACTTGACCAGTAGCAGTTCTCTCTTGGGGTTCAGCTTAACCACGATCCCCGAATCTACGGCTTTCCCGTTTTCTGGAAGAAGGTGCAAACGCCCCGGAATATTGACAGGGGTCGGGGTGCCCTTTGAACTAAGCGATCGCCCTGAAAATGGATTGAACAAGGTTCGACTTTCAAAGCCTTTTTCTTTTCTTTCCGACAGGGTGAGCCCTAATACAGAAGTATATGGCCAGGCCGAATGTAGGGTAATAATTGTGCGGAGATGCAGATGCTGGTCAAAAAGACACTTCAGGGTAGAGGTATTAACCGGATGGCCGTTTACAATCAAACACTGGCGTGCAGGAAAATCATGAGCATAAGCTGCCAAATGAGTGATACCAGACTGATCGGTCACCAGCCAGTCGCAGCCTTGGAGCTCTTCCACAGAGGTAGGGTTTGGACAGTTTGTGCCCGGGCAGTTCAACAGCTCACGGGCCAGAAATTCATTTTTTGAATCAGGCTGACTAAAATAAAAGGACAAAGTACTGTTGTTGTCCGTTTTCAAAACGGACAACAGCCATTCTTGGGTATTGAGGTCGAAGGTTATTGTTTGCATTATTCCAAATCAAGGGTTTCGATGATACAATCGGGTTGATGAATTAACAAATTGAGAATCGATGTCAGGTAGTGTACAATGATTTCAACATCTTCTGAATTATAGATCAAATTATTATATTGAACTTTTAAATTAAGCTGATGATCAGACTCTTCGAAAATAAACGACAAACTAAAAACCGAACGTTCAGATTGAGATGCCACCGCTTCGATCCTCAATTCGTCGAGTGAGAAATCCTGATGACCGGAATTCTGGAGCAGAACCAGAATGTCGAAAAATGGATTGCCATAATATCCGGCAGATCGCTTGACCAGTTCACCCATCCCGGTGAGGGGCATGATTTGGTGTTCATAATCTTTGATCAGGTTCTCAGACAGTTGCACAAGTAATTCACTGATTGTCTGATTGCTGTCGACCACCTGTCGAAAAGGCAATGTATTGACAAAGAATCCAATCTGATTTTCAAGTTCCGGCAGGAAACGTCCGGCTACCGGCATTCCCAAAACGATATCGTTTTGTGCAGTGTATTTCGAAACCAAAATCATCACTGCCGCCATTAGCTGACTGTATAGGGTTACCTCTCCACCTGTTTGCTGCATTAGCCCCCTGAGAAGTTCATGGTTAAAGGTATGGGTATAGAGTGCCCCTTCAAACCCCGTAGGTTCATTTGTTAAAAGACTTCCTGGTATCCGGCATTTCAGATTGAAGTCAGCAAGCCTTTTCTTCCAATAGGATTCATAAGAAGCCATTCTTTCGGGATTATCGAGAAAATGGTGGTACCATTCCGAAAAATCCTTGTATTGAATTTCCAAAGGCTGAATATCGACCGGATGATGATGCACCAGTTGCTCGTAGATATCTCGGAACTCGCGGTTGAACACCGTTAACGAGAATCCATCGCAAATAATATGGTGCAGGTTCAAAACAAACAGGGTTTGGGCTTTGTGAAGACAAGTATGCAATTCAAGCCTGACCAGAGGGCCATTCTGCAAATCGAATTCGTGCTCCAGGGCTTTGTGGTATTGTTGTCTGAGGTACTCGTCGTCGAAAGGATCCTCTGCAGGCACAATCCATGTAACCGGGCCGCAAACAGGTAGAATAAACTGTTGATATTGACCCTCGTGGACTCGAAAAACGGTCCTTAGGATTTCGTGCCGACCAGCAAGTTGCACCATGGTTTCTTTGACCGCTTCAATATCGAGGTTACCGAAAATCTTCAACATTCCGGTAATGTTGTATGCTGTTTTGGCACTGTGGTGGCCAATACCTGCTGAAACCAACAATTGGTTTTGTTGAGGTGAAACCCGGTACCAGGGCCTTTCAGGGGCCGGTACAATTATTTCGGTTTTATCTGATCGAACTGTTTTGTCGATAAATTGAGCTTGGCTGCGAATGGTCCGGTGGGTAAACACATCTGAAATCGACAAATTGATCTTAAAGGCTCGGGAAATCCGGCTGGCCAATTGCGTGGCATTCAAGCTATGTCCACCACATTCGAAAAAGTCGTCGCTTGTGCTGATGGTTGTTTTATTCAAGATCTGATTCCATACCTCCATTAACTTTTCTTCGGTTTGACCAGCCGGCATTTCAATGATCCTTCGTAGTTCTGGCTGAGTTAAACTCAACAATTTTGTCCGGTCGGTTTTTCCATTAGAAGTCAGTGGTATCTCCCATACCGGCACAATCTTGTTTGGAATCATATAAGGGGGCAGGTTCTGGCGGCAATGGTCAAGAAGAGCCGCATTCAAGGCCTCAGGGGAAAGCAGCTTCCCGTTGAACCGTATATATGGCAGTCCATCGGTGTTGACACGAGCTGCAAACAGGTTGTATAATCCGGTTGAACTTAATTCTTTTTCTTCTTCGAGCCGAATCTTAAATCCCTGGTTTTCGAGCAAGGACACGATTTTTTGAAGTTTATCATCCTGATCGTAAACCTCCATAATCACCTGGTCGATAATTGGCCAGTGTTCGGGGTCAACACCAAGAAGAACTTCAAGTTCACTTTTTTCAACATCAATTTTTAACAGGTTGATCGAGGAAAGCCCCAGTTCAGTGATCACTGAAGACAATCGGCGAAGCTTGCATCGACAGTTCCGGGCTTCCATCCTTTCCTCAACCAACAGGTTGATGTCGTTTTCGGAAGCCGAGACTTTGTAAATGTTTTGTAAATATTGTCTGACCAGTTGTTTATCCTGAACAACGTTATGCTGTTGCCCCGAAAGAACCGAATTATTAGGGTAATAGGTAAAGTCGACTTCTATTTCCTTGTCGGACAAGCCAAAACCATAAGGCACAATATTAAGCCCCTGATAATAAGTTGCATTTTCTTTCAAAATATGAAATGTTTCAGGGATGGGTTCGAAGGCATAAATGGCCGATCCGGGAAAATTCATGGCAGCATGCAGACTATATAGTCCGATATTGGCCCCAACATCGAAAATTACCCCTTCGGCAAACGGTCTGATGCATTCGTTCAGATACGACTGGCTCCCGAAAATCTCGTTATAAAGGAAATCGGTTTCATACTGGTTGTTGTGGTAAACTGCCAATAAATTGGGAAGTCGGGTCCAATTTTCTCCTTTAGGTTCCTTCAATTGTGAAAAAATAGAACGGGTCTGAACAAAGGCGACCAGTTGTTCTTCCTGTTCTGGCTTTAAAACAATCGAGTGGAGCACCTCAGGATGACGATGAAGGGTATCTTCGATTTCTCCCAGTTCAATACGATGGCCCCTGATTTTAACCTGATTGTCGATACGTCCCAGATATTCGATATCTCCATCAGGAAGTCGTTTACAAAGGTCGCCCGATAAGTAGGTCAGTTGATTTGCATTGGCCGGCAAGGTCACAAACTTTTTAGCAGTAAGTTCGGGATCGTTCAGATATCCCTTAGCCAGGCCCTTGCCCGAAATACCCAGTTGCCCTGGCACCCCATCCGGAAGAGGATTATTCCCCTGGTCGAGAACCACAACGTCGAGAGAAGAGACCGGTTTTCCAATGTTACTGGCCGGCAACTCAAAATCGTGAGGGCCTAATTCCTTATAGGTGACATGAATGGTGGTTTCGGTTATCCCATACATGTTGATCAGTTTGACCAGTGGATAAGCCTGATGCCAGGCTTTCAGACGAGCCGGGTTCAGTTTATCGCCACCAAATATTACCATTTTCAGATCGGGCAAGCTGAGGTTCGCTTCGAGCGACTGATCGGCAAAATTGTAGAAGGCGCCTGGGGTTTGGTTCAGTACGCTGACTCGTTCGTTTTGAACCAGCCGGACAAAAGCTGCCGTATCGACTGCTGTTTTTTCGTCAACAATCACCAGCCGGCCTCCTGAAAGCAGGGAGGCAAAGATTTCCCAAACCGAAAAATCGAAAGTGTAATTATGGAAAAGGGTCCAGGTATCTTCAGGGGTAAAGCGATAACATCCATTTTCGAACAGGATGCTGTACAGGTTTTGGTGGGTGATCATTACGCCCTTGGGTTTGCCGGTCGAGCCGGAAGTGTAAATGATGTAAGCCAGACTATCGGCCGGTAGTTCAACCTGGGGCGATTCGGTTGAAAAAATATTGAACTGCCAGGGGTAGAGCGTGTCGATGGGAAAACAACGATCGGGTTCATCGGAAAGTACCAGCGTGGCTCCTGCATCAGCTAGCAGAAAGTCGATGCGCTGTTGCGGATAGAGCGGATCGATTGGCAAATAGGCTGCGCCTGCTTTTAGTATTCCCAGGATAGAGACCACCATATCGACCGACCGGGAAAGACATAAGCCGACAATCTGTCCCGTCTGAACACCTCTCGAAATCAAACCATTGGCCACAGATGAAGCTCGTTGGTTCAGTTCCTCATACCGTAATTGTTTCTCTCCTTTAATTAATGCTACATGCCCGGCATAGGTTTGGGCGATCAGGTCGAAGATGGTGTGGATAGTTTGCTTCTTACCAATAAAATTTCCTTCCTGCTTGCTTGATATTTCTTTCTTCTCGAGCCTGATTTGACCCAAAAGCTGTTGAGTATTCCTGGTAAACGATAGCAAAATATTTTCAAGGTATTGAGCAAATGCCCTTATAGTGTCTTCGGCAAAAAGGCAATCGTTGTATTGAAGTTGCAACAAAAGTTGTTCGTTTTTGTCGTCGAACATGAAGTTCAGATCAAACCGACTGGTTTTTCTCTCATAGTTCAGGGCAGTCAGTTTCCCGCTGTTGTGCCTGAATTCGGGTTGGGCTATATTTTGAAGGGCGAGATACACATTAAACGGCCCCTGAGGAATTCCTTGCTCTGCCAGGGAGGCCATAATCTGGTTAAACGGATACTCCTGATTTTTAAAGGCCATCAGTACCTGGTGGGCAACCTTTTTAAGATAGTCGTCAACAGTTTGTTCCTGATCGATTTCGAAACGCAAGGCCAGGTTGTTAAGATAGAAACCAATCTGGTTTTCGAGCTTGGGACTGATTCGTCCGGTCACCGGGGTTCCTATAAGCACCTCGTTTTTGAACGACAGTTTACTCATCATTAAGGCCAGGGCTCCGGAAAGCAGCATAAAGAGGGTCAATTCACTTTCCTGACGGATAAACAGTTCGATTTGTTTTGAACTTTCTTCTGAAAATTGATACCATAGGGTCCGGCCAGTCATTCGGTTGTTAGCTGGCCGATTAAAATCGATTGGCAAATTAATGGGGACAATGCCATCGGCAAGTTCCTTCAACCAGTATTGTTCCTGTTCCCTGAAAACAGGATGGGTATCGACCAGGCGATTGTACCATTGGGAATAGTCGCGGTACTGCAGGGGGAGGGGCGTTAATTCGCCAGTGCCACCTTCGGCGATCATGCTGTAGCTATTCAGTACGTCACGGGCAAATACATTCATCGACCAGCCATCGCTAATGATATGATGCATTACCATAACCACAATCTGCGATTCCTGGCTTTTGGAATCGATAAGCCGGAAGTGGGAGCATCGGATGAGTTCTCCCGATGTAAGGTCGAAGCAATATCCTGCTTCCTGATCAATCATCTGTTCGATGGCTTGATCTCTGGGAGTCCCGTTTGTGTGCACAATCTGATGAATAAAGGTAAGCTGGCGGGAGTCGTCGATGTATTGAAAAGGTTCTCCTTCAATTTCGACGAAACGGGTCCTAAGTATTTCATGTTTCTGGACAACCTGATTCAAGGCTTTTTCAAACCAGTCGAGCCGGATTTCCCCCTGCATGGCAAAAGCGCCAACCATGTTGTAACTGCTTTTTTCGGAGTCAGAGCGGGCTTGCCGGTCGATGATCCAAAGTCGTTTTTGTGCATCCGAAAGGGGATAATGGCTAAGCTTTTCACAAGAGGTGATCTCTGGCAATTCTGAATGATGCTGCACATCGACTTTGGCAGCCAGTTCCCTGACCGTTGGAGAGGTGAAAACATCGATCAGTTTCAGATGGTACTTGTATTGATTGAACGCTTTTGAAACCAGTCGGATGGCAATAATGGAATGCCCCCCACACTCAAAAAAGTTATGGGTAACCCCAATATCGTTGGTCTGAAGCAATTCCCGAAACAGGTTCAGCAGGTGAATTTCAGTCTTAGTCCTTGCTTGTTCGGTATCTTTTACAACCGAAAGCGACAACAATTCAAGCAATCTTGCCCTGTCGGTTTTCCCATGACGGTTCTGGGGCATGGCATCGATTTGGAGAATCTGATCGGGCACCATGTAGGCCGGCAAACAAGCAGTTAGTTCTTCTGATATTTCTAAGACCGGAATTACTTCAGGAGCACAAAAAAAGCAAAGAATCCGGTCGTTGTGAACCATAATTTCTGACTTAACCACCGGGAACAGATCGTGCAAACGATGTTTGATTTCAAGGAGCTCAACCCGATATCCCCTAATTTTCACCTGCATATCACGACGTCCCAGGAACTTCAACTGGCCATCCTCTGACCAGCAGGCATAATCACCACTATGATACCATGTTCTTCCCGAACGATCGTTTACAAAGAGTTGGGAAGTAAGATCGGGTTGGTTTAGATAGCCTTTCGAAACACCAGCTCCCTCAATCAGCAATTGGCCGGGAACACCAATGCCAACAGCTTGTCCGAAGCGATCGCACAAGCTAACAGTATTATTGTCAAGCGGTCGGCCAATAGCCACAATTTCATCAGCTTCATCACCTCCCTTGAATTCAAAAGCCGTGGCGCAAATTGTTGCTTCGGTCGGGCCATAACCGTTGATGATCCTGATTCCCGGCAAAACATCGAGATAATTCTGTAAGGTACCCGCGCTGATGGGTTCAACGCCAACCAGCAACTTGTTCAAACAAAATGCTCCGGAATTTTTTCCGATGATCACCGCAACTTCGTCAAGTAGTCCGGGATGGATGTAGGCTTGGGTGATCTGCTCTTCTTCAAGAAAACTGGCGATATGCCCAGCAGTAACTTCCTGATCCGGAAAACCAACAAGGGTGGCACCAGAGCATAAACCCATCCATAATTCAAAGAGGCTGACATCAAAGGTGGGCGGAGTAATGAACATCATTTTCTTCGATTCATCTATGGAGGGACCGAATAAGCGGCTCATGGCAGCAATAAAATTGGCCAGCGACCGATGTGCTACCTGCACCCCTTTGGGAAAACCAGTGGTTCCCGAAGTATAAATCAAATAAGCAATGTCGTTTTCTTGAATACTGGGAAGGTCGATATCCTTGTTTGTTCCAACGGCAGATAATCCAAATTGATGTTTCGATTTTAGTTTAATCCCGTTTGAACAGGTTTTGTCGATATGAAGGATGGAGTCGAAACGATATCGGGTTAACTCGTTTTCAATGGCAGCAATTTTTTCTGAATGATCGACCCTCGAAATGTTAGCAAAATCGGCCTGCAAATCTTCCAGCAACTGTCTGGAAACAAACAATTCAGTCGACCAGTCGGTTTTTGTTTTATATTGATCTCGTGAGTGTTTCGCCTTAAAACGTTTCAGATCGGCAATCATTTGCGGTTTCTTCTCCAGATCCTGAAGATCGCCCAGGAAGAGGATGGCCCGATCGGCAGCCAGGGCGATGACCTTTTCGATTACCTGGTGAAAATAGTTATACCCGCTGAAACTTTGGATGACGCTATTGATTATGATTACGTCAAAACCGGAATCACCACAACTTTCAATCTCATGGGCCGCTATGGCTTCCAGCCGGACGTTGTCAAGTCCAAGCCGGGCCACCTCCTGACCGGTTTTTTTCAAGATGTCGGCTGAAAGATCGGTTCCATAATAGAATTGAACACGCGGGGCAATCTTGAACAGGGTAATCCCTGAAGAGCAGCCAATTTCAAGAACTTTAACCGAGGAATTCAGATAGGGCTCAAGTTTTTGAAAAATATTCCCAGCATATTCATCCATTTCGGCTTTAGAAAAGGGCAAGCCGGTAAAACTCGATTTCCATCCACCCAGTTCGATTTCATCGCGGGCTTGTTCGGCTACGAATCGCCATAGTTCGTTGGTCATCAAGTCGCTGATGGGTTCTTCAATTTCGAGGGGATTATCGGTGTCGAGACAAACCAAATTAGTTAGCCCTTCAATTTCCTGTTGAAGTTTGGAGGCCTGAGGATAGGAGGCCGTATCGGTAAGGATGGTCGAAGCCTTTGAGTCGGTAAGCAGAAAATGCAAACGATCGTAAGGAAGGTTAACATCAAGAGGCAGATAAATGCATCGGCTTCTAAAAATTGCCACCATGCCTTGGATCAACAGGTTTTTCGATCGCGTGAGAATAGCCACAACCGAGTAGACCGGGTTACACTCTGTTAGCAATCGGGCCAGTCGGGAACTATTTTGATCGAGTTCACCGAACGTCAACACCCCTTGCTGGTCTTTAGCTGCAGGATAATCGGGATGAATTTCGATCTGTTGGTCTAGCAGATCAGTTACCAGCCGGGCAGGAGCAGTCTTAATACCCTCGCCAAATTGCGCCAGCTGGCCAAGTTCTTCCTTTGGAATATAATTTAACTGGCTGACGGGAACATCAGGACGGGTGGCAATCAACCCCAGCACTTCGATCAGGTGCCCGATCATCCTGTTGATCCTTTCCTTTTTGAAAAGCCCGCTATTGTATTCAACCAGACAGAATAACTCGTCGCCTTCTTCCCTGAAAAAGAACGAAAGATCGAACTGGCTTCTTTTCCAGTCGGCTTTAAAGTATCGTTCAGCTTTAGCCTGGCCCAAGGAAAAACGGGTGTCGGCACTTTCAGTGGCCACGTTAAGGAGTTGTACCGTAACATCAAAAAGGGGCGACCGGCTGACATCCCGATCAAGATTCAGCTCGTCGACCAGGCAATCGAATGGATACAGTTGGTGTTCATAAGCATCGATGGTGGTTTGAACGATGGTTTGAAGACAGGATTCGAACGATGCCTCCGGATTGATTTGGGTACGAAGAGCTACAGTATTGACAAAGAAACCAACCAATTCTTCGAGCTGATGATGGTTTCGCCCGGCTACCGGGCTGCCCACAACGAGATCTGTTTGTCCCGAATACTTAAATAACAGAACTTTAACTGCACCCAACAGAACCATAAACAAACTGGCGTTTTCTTTGTTGGCATAGTGCTTTATGGCTTGGGTTAAAGGTGCTTCAATCCGGTACCGGATCGGTTCACCCACATAACTTTTCATTTTCCTACGAGGAAAATCAGTAGGGAGTTCCAGTACTGGGATTTCCCCTGAGAACCGGTCGAGCCAGTATTTCTTATGAACTCCTATTTCCTGACCGTTGATTTGTTGGTTTTGCCAGGCCGCAAAATCTTTATATTGAACCAGAAGAGATTCAGGATGAACAATATGTCCAACAGACAGTTCATTGTAAAGGGTTTGCAATTGAACCAGTAATTTGTCGAGCGACCAACCATCGGCAATGATGTGATGCAGACAGAATAATAAAGCACAGCTTGCATTTCCGGTTTTTACATAGATAGACCTGAACAAGCTTTCGTTCTCGAGATCAAATACATGCCAGGCTTCGTTGTTGGCAATACGTTGCAATACAGCCTGAAGATCGTCGACAGGCCCGGGATCGACTTCGTGTAATTTAAATCGGTGATTTTGCGGATCGTGGACAATCTGAAATACAGTATCATTATTCTGAATAAAGTTGGTACGCAGGCTTTCATGTTGTTCCACCAGCGTCAGAAGTGCTTTTTCG
This sequence comes from uncultured Prolixibacteraceae bacterium, assembly GCA_964606515.1. GTDB lineage: Bacteria > Bacteroidota > Bacteroidia > Bacteroidales > Prolixibacteraceae > CAZSIK01. The sequence continues at coordinate 10,697 of CAZSIK010000010.1, read as the reverse complement.
AGCATCCTGAAATCGACCGGACCATCGAAGACGAAAGCCCGCTTCATGTTGTAGGTGATCGAGTTTTCTTCCATATGGTGCAGGACCCACATCCGGTGCTGGGCGTGAGAAATGGCATAACTCACCTGCCTGCCAAGTGTGGGGATATCGCCTGAGCTGCTAATTCCGGGTTGTTGCAATAACTGCTCGATACCGGCAATGGTAGCGTTTGTAAAGAATGCCCTGAAACCCGGGTCGACCCCAAAGGCTTTTTTAATCCGGCCAATAAATACCATGGCCGACAGAGAATTACCACCGGCTTCAAAAAAACGTTCATTTTCAGAGGCTGGTTCACGACCGGTCAGTTCGTTCCAGATCGAGGCCAGAATAACCTGTTTTTTATTCGATGGTTTGAATTTCGGTTTTAGCCCGTTGTCAATAGTCGAGACCGATAATTTTCGGCGATCGATCTTCCCATGAGGGTTAAGTGGAAAGCGTTCAAACCTGATCCAGTGGACCGGCAGTTGATATGGAGCCAATTGCAAGGCTAATTGTTGTTTAATCACTTGCAAGTCGACAGGTTGGTTGGTGGTATAACAAGCAGTCAGTTGCTGGTCTGCTTCCGATTGAAGGACCACTACCTGGTCGATTCCTGCCTGGCGAATAATCGCATCTTCAATGGCCGATAATTCAACCCTGACTCCGTTGATTTTAACCTGCTGATCGTTGCGTCCTATAATTTCGAGCAAACCACATCTATTGATCCTCCCCAAATCTCCTGTTTTATACACCAGGTCATCGTCGGGATTGAGGGGATTTTGAACAAATACTTTTCTGGTCAGGATTTTATCGTTGAAATATCCCAGGGTGGCAAAAGGTGTTTTAATATACACTTCGCCCACCTCACCAGGGGCGCAAATGCGGTTGTTCTTTATGACAGCCACTTTTGTCCCCCCGATGGGAATACCTGCTGGAATTGTCGGTCCATATTCATATTCAGGATTGATCGGATGAAAGCTCCTGATCATGGTCGTTTCAGAAGCTCCGTAGAGGTTGTAAAACCGCGTATGAGGAAAATACTGTTGCCATTTTCGGGCTTCATTCGTCTGTATTTTTTCACCGGCCAGCAGAATGGCTTTTGGCTTGAACATAATGGATCCACGGCTCAACTCGCTTGCCAATATCCTGAATACGGAAGGCACCAGATGCAACACATCACTTGCGATGGGGTTAAGCCATCCGGCCAGATCAACCAGATTATCCTGTACTTCAAGGGGTGGGATTATAACTTTGCCACCTTTCAGAAGAGGTAAAAGCAGGTCACGAAACGAGGCATCGAAGGTATGGCGGGTAATCCAAACGGTATCGAGTGGCACGGCAGACGCCAGTTCCTGGTATTCCCAGTCAACAAATTGGGTCAGGGCATCCGAACGGCCTACAATGCCTTTGGGTTTACCGGTGGAGCCCGATGTATACACTAAATAAGCTGGTTGTTGAGATGAAAGAACCGGAAGGGCCTTGGTTTCTGTAGAGGCATTAGCCACTGCTTGCTTACTTATCCAGTCCCACTTGTCGAAAGCCGAGAACACCACTACTTCATCGGTAGCCCGAATAATCCCTGTTGATTTCAAATACTCGTAGTGCCCGGTCGTTGTAAGAAACAGAACTGGTCCTGAAGTTCTGATAATCTTATGCTGAAGACTTTGCCCCATTTCGTCGGGTTGAATCGGGCAATAAATTTTTGCAGCCCGCATCAGGGCCAGCATGGCGACAATCTGTTCAACCTGGTTCCCTATTGCCACATGCCCGATGGATAGATCTTCAGAAAGAAAAGTACCGATTTGCGCAGCCAGGCACCACGAGAGGTCTTGCAGTTGCCCGTAGCTGATCGATACGGGTCCCTGAACCAAAGCCACCTTGTCGGGGGTAATACGAGCCTGTTGTTCGAATTCAAGGACGGCCGGTTCATAGCTCTTTCTATCGAAGGGGGCATTGAATTCACTTACCATCGAGGATTTTACATTCTCATCACCAGAATCGATGGTGCAAATGGGCACCCGGGGTTGGTCGGCCAAAGCCTGTAACAGCTGTTCGTAATCATCACGGAGCTGTTCCATGGTTTCGGCTCTGTACAATCCGGTGTTGTATTCTATGTTTAGCTGAAGTCGGTTCCCATCCAGTCGCAGTTCTAAAAGAATATCGGTTTTACTGTGCTCCGGATCGCTTTGAAGCCGCTCAACTTTTAGTCCTTCGAGTTGAAGATCAGCCTCCTGATGATTTTGGAAGATGAATAGATAATCGAAAAGGGGATTTCGCTCTTCTACCCTACTGAATTTAATATCTTCAATAATCTGGTCGAAAGGATAGATCCGATGTTCAAACGTTTCGAGCAAGCTCTGGGCAACCTGTCTGATTGCATGGGTGAAGGGGTCGTTCTCGTTAAGTTCGGTTCTGATGGGCAAAAGGTTCATGAAATTGCCCACCTGAGTTTCCAGTTCCGGGTGTTCACGGCCCGAAACAATGGTTCCCACAATAAGGTCGGTTTTCCCCGACCGCTTGTATAATAATATTTTAAAGGCTGCCAGCAAGGTGGTAAACATCGAACAGTTCTGTCGGTTCGACAATTCACTAAGTTGTTGGGTGAGTTCTTCTGAAAAGTAATGCCTGAATTTATATCCCTGGTGTCCCGTTGTGTCGGAACGGTTGAAATCGGTTTCGATATAAGCTTGATTTCTGGCCCCGGCAAGCTGATCGAGCCAATAATTCCGATGTGGAAGGGCCGCTTCGCTATGAATAAATTCCGATAACCAAACCGAGTAATCTTTGTATGAAATATCAGGGATGGTAGGGCTTACTGTTTCACCTTGTAATAAACGGCTGTAAAAGTGGGTTAACTTTTGAGTGAATTGGCCCATGGCCCATCCGTCGGCAGCAATGTGATGCAGGTTAAGCAATAAGTAATTCAATTCTTGATCACTGTCAACCGAAAGCACATACCCCCGCAAGGGAAAATCGACCGACAAATCGTAGGCGTATGCAGCTTCAAGGCGAAAATGCTGTTCAAGCCACCCTTTGGCCTCGTCGATGGTTTTACAGGAATGACGATAAAATGAAAAAGAGGCCTCAGGGTGGAGAATCTGATAGAGTTCACCTTCAGCTTCTTGATAAGTGGTACGGAGGATTTCGTTTTCTTCGACAATTAGTGCAAAAGCTCTTTCAAGATTGTCGATCTGTAACGGCCCCAGTAATCGGTATGTTCCTGTAAGGTTATTAAACGAAGCATTTTCGTCGATTTTTGATTGAAGCCAGAACCGACGTTGTTCGTTCGATGCCCGATATCGTTCCTGTTTAGGAAGCGGTTTGATGGTAATGCCCGATGAAGAGACCATTCCATCTTGCCTACGGCCATCGATTAACCCGGCTAATCGTGCCACCGAGGGCGAGCGGAGCAGGTCAGCAACAATCAATGTCAACCCCTTAAAATGTTCTTTAAGCCGGTTTACGATGCGGGTGGCCAGAATCGAGTTCCCTCCAAGTTGGAAGAAATTCTGATCGTCGTCGATCTGATCGTTACCCAGAAAATCGGCCCACACCTGGCGAATAATCTCACGAGTGTCGGTCGCTGAAATTGGTACTGGGCTATGATCGTTTTCCTGAATATTTACTGTGGTTTTTCCACGGTGAGGAACTAAAAAAGGAGCCTGGTCGAATACCGGATCAAAATTCCTCGCCTTATTGATTGAACCTGCAACCAGTATAGGTTCACCAGAAACCAGCGCATAATCGAGGATCCTGAATACTTCCCTGTTAGTTATGGCTTTGAAGGCCGTATCGGCGACTTCTCCACGATCGGCAGCAATTCCAGCTTCTTTCCAAATGGGCCAGATAATGGCCGTAGCCGGAAGTTGTTGTTTCCGACGCCAATGGGCAAAGGCATTGAGAAAACGATTCGAGGCCGAATAAACCCCCAGGGTTGGCGTACAGTACAGCGATGAAATCGATGAATATAAAATAAAATGAGCTGGTGAATCACACAAGGTTTGTTCGTGCAGAAGCCTTGCCCCAAGGGTTTTTGCCGCAACAGCCCGATCGATTTCCTCAGCAGTCAGGGAGTTCAGGTATCCTTCGCTGAACCAACCTGCCGCATGGATTACCCCGGCAATTCTTCCGTATCTCGTTCGTAAATGAGCTAAAGCTGTGGCTAGCGATTCTGCATTGGCAACATCGGCCCCAACATGCTCGATTGTACAGTTCTTACTTTTAAGTTCCTCATAAAATCGACCATTCCGATCATTCTTATCGTGTAGTTGCCCTTGTTGACCAAAACGATTGTTCCGGCTCATCAAGGCAAGCTGGCGGACCCCTCTTTCTGCCAGGAAAAGGGCAGTTTGCAACCCAACACCACCAGTACCACCAGTAACCACGTAGATTCCGTTGGGGTCGGGTGAAAAAGTTTGGTTGAGCAAAGACTTGGGCTGCAACGAGACTACTTGTCGTTGGCGATCGGTTAAAATTATAGTAGTGAAACGATCGAAAGGCATCCTCATTTCACGCGAGAGCAATTCAGTATTGGTTTCTTCCTGTTTATATTCAAGTACTTTTACCCCGATCCGGTCGTCCTCCGATGCAGCCACAAGAGCCAATCCGGTAAGAAAGGCATTTTGACTGTCACGATAATCGCCTTCAATTCCTTCGGAGCAGAGAATAAGCCATTCTACTTTTTGAAGCGAATCGGGCAATGCAGCAAATTGTTTTATCGCGTCAACAAGGTCTCCTGACGACGACAGTACGGCAATGTCAGAAACCAACCGTATAACTGGTTGATTGATTTCTTTTAATTCATGCAGATGCTCGATTTTTAGGATCTGTCCTGAAAGTAATCCCTGAGGCAGATGGCCCCAACAATAAATCGGTTCAGTTAACAATTCCCCTGGAGATTCGACAGGCGCCAATTCAGGAACATGTACCAAATGGTTTTCCGGCTCTTGAAAATTACGATACCGGAAAATCTTTTTGAAAGTTGTTTTATCCCATGCTGGTAACGGGATTTCGATTGGCGGAGCGAGTTGAGGGAATAATTTCGACCATTCGGGCTCAGCTCCTATCTTATATAATTTATCGAGCTGTCCGAGAAATATTTCATATTCGTCTTCTTTTCTGAATGAAGATGCAACATGCACAATTTTTTGCCCGATACTTTTTGCCAGTTCCGATAGGTTAAATGAAATGCTTGGGTGGGGATTCATTTCAACAAAGATATTGTAACCTTCCTGTGCAAGCGCTTCGATTGTTTGCGAGAACCTCACCGGCTGCCTTGTGTTTCGGCGCCAGTATGCTGCATCGGGTGTACAGGTCAACCATGTTGCATCGGCAGTCGAAAACTGCGGACAGTGATTCCGGAAAGACTCAACTGCTCCGATTTTTTCTGCCATGGCGGGCATATAGGGTTCAATCAAGTGACAATGAGTGGCCACCGAGGTTGATATTTTCCGAGCTAAACGATCTATTGACTCAAATTCTGCCACCAATTCTTCAACAAGGCTTGTTGGGCCTGAAACGACAAACGACCGGGGACTTCCATATAAAGCAATTTCAATTTTGTTTTCGTAACGCCCGAGAGCGGAAGTTAATTCTTCCAATGTGGCTTCGATAATTGCCATGGCTGTGCCGCCCGACTCAGCATCAACCAATGTTGTGGTGCGAATGGTAAGGATGCGTATTGATTCTTCGAGCGACAACCAGCCACTTATGGCCGAAGCAGCCAGTTCCCCCATGCTTAAGCCCATAACGGCTGCCGGATTAAAACCGAACGACATCCAAAGGCGGGCCATTGCATATTGGTATGCAAACAGGGTATAGTGAATGTTGGTTTTTATAAAGCTGGCTTCATCGCCTTTTTCAATCGTGAGGAATATATCTTCGCCTGCGTGTTGCAGGATCAGGTCGCGACAACGGGTAAAAGCCGTATTGAATACAGTAAATTTTTCCAGCATGGTTTTGGCCATCCCGGGATATTGAGTTCCTTGACCCGGGAAAACAAAAACGACCCTGGGTTTCATAACCACCTGCTTTTCTGTGGAACCAGCAACATCAGGCCACTTTTTAAGCCGTTGCTTCAGCTCTTCAGGATTGGATGCCAGGAGCAAGGAGCGATGAGAAAACTGGCTGTTTACCCGGTGTAACTGGCAAGCGATCTGGTAAAGGGTTTTACTGTTGGTGCTTTCATCGATCGAAGCCGATAATATGCGAATATAGCCCTCCAAGGCAGGCCTTGATTTAGCCGAAACAACCAAAGGAATCCAATCAGGAATTGGAGTGGTTGGCATTGGATTCAATGGTGGCTCTTCGATGATCAGGTGCACGTTGGTACCGGTAATCCCGAAGCTGCTCAAGGCTGCCAGTCGTTTTTTTTCTGAACGAGGCCAGGTTTTTCCCTGAACGACCTCCAATCCAGAACCAGTCCAGTCGAACCTTGGGGTAGGAGTAGAAAAATTCATTTGCCGGGGAAGTGCTTCTTGTTTGAAACAGGCCAGCACTTTAACCAAACCAGCAATCCCTGCCGCAAATTCAGCATGGCCGATATTGGCTTTCACCGATCCAATCAACAGGGGGTTCTTCTCATGGTGAATCCCGTATGTATTTTTTAGCGTGTTTAATTCGATGATGTCGCCCAGGAGGGTTCCTGTTCCATGAGTTTCGACATACGACACTTCAGAAGCCAGTATACCAGCTTTTTGCAAAGCAGTTTTAATGACTTCTTCCTGAGCTTTCTGACTGGGTGCCGTAAATCCGTTCGACGTTCCGTCGTGGTTAATGGCGGCTCCCCTTATAATGCCCAAAATACGGTCACCTGCGGAGAGCGCTTCGTTGAGCCGTTTCAGCACCACCACACCACAGCCTTCCGCCCTGACAATACCATTGGCTTCCTGATCGAAAGTCCGGCAGGTGAAATCGGGCGACATCACCCCCAATTTCTCAAAACCCAAATGCCCTTCAGGACTGACAATCAAATTAATACCTCCCGCCAGAGCCAATGAGCAATCTCCATTTTTCAAGCTATACAAAGCTTGAACGATGGCAGTAAGCGACGACGAACAAGTGGTGTCGAGACTCATTGAAGGGCCATGAAGGTTATAAAAATAAGAGATACGACCGGCAAGTGAAGCTGCACTTCCTCCGGTAGCAAGGTATTCGGTGATTTCTTCAACCGGAGCATCGTTGTACCCATTTTTTGCTGCCCCGATAAAAACCCCGGTCTTGCTTTCCGAAAGCGTGTTTAATCCAATACCGGCATGATGAAAGGCTTCGGCGCTGATCTCAAGCAAGACCCGTTGTTGGGGATCGGTTTGTGCCGCTTCTTCGGATGCCAGAGCAAAAAACCGATTATCGAAATCGTAGATCCCATTCAGATAACCCCCTTTGTAGTTTGTAATCCCGTCGTAGGCATGGGCCCATCGCTCTTCGGGAAGATCACCAACAACATGATGTTCCAGGTTGAGCATGCTCCACAGCGAATCTTCATCTTTTACTTCGCCAGGTAGGCGAAAGGCCACCCCGATAATGGCCACATCATCAGCTTGGTTTTGGAGTTGGCCACGCCCGGCTTCGAGTTCCTTAATCCGCAGGTAGGCCCTTGTCAAAAGGTCTTTATATCGCTTTTCATCAATCGACATTTCCGTTCAATTTTTGGTTGAGCATCGCTTCCAGTTCGTCCAGACTGAACTCTTCAGGAACAGATGCCGTGGTTTTGTTTTGTAGTTTATCTTCTAAAAAAGTACTTAAGCGGCTGATATTGGGATATTCGTACAACAGCGTAGTGGAAAGCGACAGGTCGAACTCCTTTCTCAAGGCTTCTGTCAGTTCAATCGTGAGCAACGAGTCAAATCCCATTTCTTCGAAAGGCTGCTCAATATCAATCTCTTCGCCGGAAGTTATTTTTAACATATTCCGAGTCAGTTTAATAACGACATTCAACAGGAGATGGCCCCCTGTCACCTTTTGTTTTACGATGTTTTTATGAAAATCAAGTTGCTCCTTTTCTGCCAGCCACGAACAACTTCGAAATTGGGTTACCGCAAAAAATTTGTTCCAATCGACATTAACCACCATGGCCTGCTGAATGGATGACCCAATTAAACACCAGGCTGTCGACAATAATTCTGAAGGAGGTAGGGGTTGAAAGCCATAATGAGCCTGGAAGCTTAACATTGCCTGATCGTTTAGCATGTTGCTATTTTCCCATCCTCCCCAGGCGATTACAGTAGTCGGAATACCAGTCAGGTTGAGTTGGTCGCCGATACCGTGCAAATATCCGTTGGCAAAAGCATAGTGAGACAGGTAAGGGGCCCCGGTCAGTGCTACAGCCGATGAGTTTAAAATAACCCAGGACGGAGCCACAGAACGGCACCACTCGAGTAGATACTGTCCTCCTTCAACCTTTGGACCAGCCACCGAACGGAGTTCTTCCGGTGTCAGGCTGGCCAGCAAACGATTCGAATAATGTCCCGCGGCATGGATCACTCCACTGATCTTTTTTCCTTTAACTTCAAGTTCCAGTCGTTCCCAGTCTGATTTTATTGCCGGATCGAATGGTAGGGTGGTTATTTCGGGCTGATTGAATCCTTTTTCGATTTTTGACGGATTACGCGAGGTGAGTAAAATGTTTTTGGCACCCATATCGATCAGACTTTTAATAAAATGATGTCCTATCGATCCGTTACCCCCGATTACCACTATTAAACCATCGGTTTCGGGTGGACTGACCTTTACCTTTATCCGATTGGATTTAATCGCTTGTAGTTGAAAAAGCTGACCATCTTTGAATGCCAGGCAACCATCATCGTTGTATTGTAAGGTGTTCAGTAAAGCTGATATTTCGTGTGTTATGGCCGAGGCCGGTACAATGCCTGTTCCTCCTGCAAGGCTTTGTTTCTCGGTCCGTAAGGCATTCAACATGGCATTTAAGGCATACACCACAGGTGAGGCCTCCGAAAGGGATTCATCACCCAAAAAGAGAAGATCGATTTTTTTATTAAGTTGTTCGTGTTGTAGCTTTTTGCAGGTCGAGACAAGGGTTTCGGCCAGATGGTAAGCCTTTTTAGTGTCTGAATTTGTCAGGTCGGCACAAAGCAGCAAACGGTCGACATCGGTATAAGCACCTGGATTGATGGTCATCTTTAGCTGCTGTACTTTATCAAGAAATCCGGCTGGCAAAATTCCCACGGGCAAAACGCCGGTTTTTACATTCGCTTGTGATTTAGCAGCATCAACGGCCATCCATTTACATTCATACAAATGATCGGAAGCTATTTTGGCAGGCAACTTTATTGAAGATTCCTGTCTTCCTTGGCCTGAATTGTCGATCCAGTACGATTGATGTTCCCAGGGATAGCCGGGGATAGATATTTTACCAGAAAATTGAATCAGAGTCAGTTTATTCAGGTCAACCTCCTTGCCTGAAATAAAATTGTAAAGAATATCTGGTTCAAACGGTTCAAATAACTGGGTCTTTTCGGGACCATCGCCTGTTTGGATCAGGTTTACCTGTTGATGGCCTTCAAGAAAAGCATTAATGGTTGTAAGGGCCTCCATAAGGTTTTTGGCCCGAAGTACAAGCCTGAATTTATGATGAGTTCGTCCAAACAATGCAGAATAACATACTACAGGCCAACTGTGATGAGTGGATTGCAGAAACAACTTGTAGCGAAGCAAATAATTCCGTAGGGCCTTACTGGTTTTGGCCGAGACAACCAGTAGCGCATCATCTTGTTGATCGTTGCTTGTTTGAACAGGTTGAACGGGAGCAAGAATAACATGAACATTAGTACCGCTGAAGCCAAAACTGCTTACAGCGCCATAGCCAACAGCAGGAAGTGGCGTCAATTTCGTATTGACAATGATGTTGATGTTTTCCCAGTCGATATGCCGGTTGGGCCGATCGAAGTGGATCGATGGCGGCAGTTGACGATGGTACAACGAAAGGAGGGACTTGATCAATCCAGCGATACCGGCTGCCCCTTCCAGATGCCCCATATTGCTTTTTACCGAACCTAACAAAAGAGAGGTAGTACTGTGCTGTCCATAAACCGTTTGCAGAGCATGTACTTCAATGGGATCCCCTAAAGCAGTACCTGTTCCATGTGCTTCAACAAAGGCGACTTGTGAAGGATTTACGCCCCCGTTCCTGAGGGCCGACCACAATAATTGTTCCTGGGCTTTCCCTGATGGAACCATTAATCCGCTACTCTTTCCGTTATGGTTGGTGGCAACTCCTTTGATCAGCCCGTAAATGCGATCGCCTTGCCGTTGTGCATCCGACAAACGTTTCAGGATTACCACTCCGCATCCTTCTCCCCTGAGAAAACCATTGGCCTGGTCATCGAAAGTTTTGCACTTCCCGTCGGCAGCCAACATTTGATTACGGCTCTCGATCAGGTAGAGCGAAGGCGACAGGATTAGGTTGATTCCGGCCGCCAGGGCACAATCGCATTCCATATTTCTAAGGCTTTGTGTGGCAAGCACCACCGAGACCAGCGAGGAGGAACAAGCCGTGTCGACTACCATCGAAGGACCATGGAGGTTGAAGAGGTAAGATATCCTGCCAGCCAGCACACTGGATGCAGTTCCGGTTCCGGTATGGATATCGATGTTAATGGGCTGGTACGAAATTTCTGAATAATCGTGCCCCATACACCCTACAAACACCCCGGTTGAAGATC
>CAZSIK010000009.1:6248-31591 GCA_964606515.1 uncultured Prolixibacteraceae bacterium | reverse complement strand
TTGTCGAAGCCCATTCCTAAAGCCAGGCGGATGGCCGTACCGTTAATCGTAACCTTTCCTCCCTTGTCAGGTGGAATGGCTTTATTCATGATCTGAACCAAGGTTGATTTTCCACTCCCGTTCAGTCCCACAATCCCAAAAAATTCACCTTTTTTGATTTCAAGATTAACGTCGGTTAAAGCTTTCAACTTACGGGTCGATTTACCGGTAAAAACCGAGAAAAAACGGTCCCTGATGGTATCTCCCCTGTCGTGAATCGTAAATGTTTTATTGATATTTTCGAGTTTTATGGCAATATCGTTGTTCATCTGTTCTTAGTTATTCTTTTATAAAAATTCGAGGGCCTTTTTCGATTTGTTTTTCATGAAGAGATAACCCAAGATGGCTATAATCAACGAGATGGCCAGTCCAATGAGCAGACTGTTCAGATCAGGGGTTTCGTTATAAATGGTTACCTGTCTTACGTTGATCACAAATAAAGTAACCGGGTTGTACAGCAAAAAGGGATAATCGGAAACCACCCCATGATAATCCCAAATAATTGGAATGGCCCAGAAACCGGCCATTAATATAATGGACCAAAGATGATCGAGGTCGCGCAGGTAGATATAGAGTGTCGATAAGAAGAATGCGATTCCCAGGGTAAAAAGGATCAATCCCAGCCAAATCGGGATCAGATAAAAAAGAAGCCCGGTGAATTTGGGACTGAAAAAGATCAGGTTAAACACTATATAAATTAAAAAATTAACCATGTAGCCCCAAAACTTACTGCCTAGTAAGGACCAAAAGAAATCGACTTTGGGCAGTTCAACATTTTGCAGAATGTACCTTTGTTTTTGAAATAGGCCGATAGCACTTGTAGTGGTTTCCTGGAAAAATTGCCAGGTGATGATCCCCGAAAACAGGTAAAGGATATAGTCGGGATTGTTATTTTTAAAAATCAGATAGGTGAAAGCGAAATAATAAATCAGGATATGGAAGAAAGGATTGAGGAAGGCCCACAATATCCCGAGCTTCGAGCCATAATACCTCAAGTAGTAATCGCTGTTGGCAAAAAGATAGATCCGTTCGATCCGGTTGCGGAATGACTTTGATATTTTTAACGGCATAAGATTTCAATGGTCGTTTTTTCGCGGGTAAAAATAGAAAAATATATCTTAGAATTACAGGCTATCCTTTTCTTTCCTCTTCTTCTCCGTTTTTTGACAGCAAATACTGAACATTAGGCAATGTTAACCTGATAATTCTAAAAATCTGATTATCATCCTCAATTATTTAAGTTTATTCTCAACAAAACGATCAACTTTATACAGAATGTTTATTCAAGAGGCTGCTATTCGCTTAGGAATTTTAAATTTGCATTTTTACAGACCCAATAACGTGCAGCACACTTTTCCGATCATCATTCTCAACTGGAACAATGCCGACGACACCCTTGAGTGTCTCGGGAGTTTGAAATCGCTTTCCTGTAAGGATTTCGATATTTTTCTTATCGACAATCACTCGGAAGAAGCCGACCGGTTACGATTACAGGACTATTGTCTGCAGAACGAGTCGGTCTGTTTCATTCAAAACGAAAGCAATCTGGGATTTGGCAGGGCTCACAACGAGGTTTTCAGGTCACAAATCTTTCCCCGGGGATACAATTATGTGGTACTGCTCAACAACGACACCACGGTCGAACCGGATTGGCTCAGCAAAATATCGAACTGCATTGCTGAGGAACAACCCGATATGATATCGTGTAAAATGTTGAATTATTCCGACCATCGGACGATCAATAACCTGGGACATAAATTCCAAAACACTGGAGATATTTTGCCAATTGCTAACAACGAGCCCAGCGACCACTATACCAAACGTTTTGTTAATGCAGGGGCCAGCGGTGGAGCAGCGGTTTATTCGGTTTCCATGCTTAGGGACATAGGCCTGTTCGATGAATATTTCTTTTGCGGATACGAAGATGCCGAATTGGGGGTTCGTGCCATGATTGCGGGATATAAACTCATTGTTGAACCCGAAAGTATCGTGTTCCATAAGGTCAGCGCAACCGTCAATACTGTTCGTAATTATAATTTCGCCCTGAAGATTCAACTCGACCTGATGTACTCGTATTTCAAACTCATGCCCTGGCCGGTTATTCTGGCCAATGCCCCCTTTGCTTTTTTCCGCAATGGGTTACTCTTGTTAATTTTCATTGCCTTTGGCCGTTTTAAATATATCAAGATTTTCTTTCATGCTTGGTATTTGTTCTTGACCCGTGACTTAAAAACAGTTGCAAAACAACGAAAAAACATAAAAAAAATCAGGCGGCTTTCATCAATTCAGATCTTATGCCGTCAGGAATTTTTTCTTAAAGACAACATCAAACGGTTTAAACGCTATTTCATTTTAGGTAACAAAACCATATTTGAACAATTTTAAGCTCAAAACAAGCTGTACCATATCGATAATAATTATCTTTGGTATCCATTTAATATCGATTGATTATGATCAGATTCTTTTCTCTCCTATCGTTGTTTTTTATTGTTGTTACGGGATACCCACAGGTATTCCTTACCCGCACAGCGCATGTGAATGTCAAGTCATCAAATAAAGTTCAGAATATTGTTGCCGACAACTACCAGGTGGCCTGCCAGCTCGACGCGGCCACAGGGCAATTTAAAATCATCATGCTCATCAAATCGTTCGAATACAAAATTGGTGCGATGAACCGGGTAATGAGTAGCCGCGACATCAACATCACCGAGTTTCCTAAAATAACTTACGACGGATTTGTTGCTGAAATAAAAAAAATAGACCTGACCAAGCCGGGAACCTATCCGGTAAAATTTACCGGCACTTTGTATATCTGGGATGAAAAACGAAGAACCGAGTCCGATGGATCGCTTAAAGTCCTGCCCGATGGAACCATTGAAGGCAAAACCAATTTCAACATTACCATCGAAGACTTCAATATGAAAAAGATCGATAACCTGATGAAACAAAAACTGCCCTCCTCATTAAATTTACAAACCAGCACTTTAGGAATATCCAAAACCATCGAGGTAAAAGCCGAAGCCATCTTAAAAAAATAAATCGACAATGAAAACTTTAATCAGAATATTTCTTTCACTCATTATTTTATTCATCCTGATTTTTTCAGCAGGATACCTGTACCTCAGGTATATGCCCGACAAGAATATGGGAAAGCAAGCACCCGATTTCCTGCTTACCGCATCTCAGCTTGCCAACGAATACAACCTTGATCCGACTGCTTCGGATGTAAAATTCATTGACCGGATTATTGAAGTAACCGGAAAAATTTCAGACATCTCGACCGACCAGAACGAAGCTATCGTGTTTATTTTACGCGACAACGAGATGGAAACCGGCATCCTTTGTACCCTTACCCAGGAAGCCAAAGCCGATGCTGCGGCGCTCAAACCTGGCGACAAAATTACCATCAGGGGAATGTGTACCGGTATGTTATTCGAGGTGGTATTAAACAAATGTGTCATTGTACGCTGATTGCCTTTTTGTTACATTGGCCATTTCAGACGCAAGACTCAAGACGCAAGACACACTATTCTGACTGTATTATAAATGTTCTAAGCATATAGTTTAAAACAGAAGTAAGACATAAAGTACCTGTTTCCTATGGTAAATGTACCTTTAAGGAAATCAGTAAAGCCGCGCGGCGACGACAATTTGGTAGCAAAAAACACAACCGGAATACACCAGAGCCACATAGCGGTGACACCTATGACCATCGCGGAAGGTTTCATGGCAGCCTGGACCTATGAAAGACACAACACCGCCTTATGGCTTTTTAAGGGTCGTTCCTAAGAAATTCGAGCTGAGACCTTATCGCTGTCAAGTCCTCCAGCTTAAGCTGGAGGCAATTGATAGCAGCATAACATGAGTTGCACAACATTGATAGCATCTCCCGACCGGAGCACATTAATTGCCTCCGGTTAAAACCGGTGGATCAGGTGATATAGATTTGATAAAATCCATCGTTACAAAACAAAACCATCCTTAACGGAATTTGGCGGTAGCAGAAGTAACGGAAAAAGTCATTGGACTTTAGGAAATAAAGCGGCAGGACAGCGCAAAAGGACAGGCAGGACGGGCATGGGAGCCTTCTGCGGCAATCGGCGGGAGAATTCAGGAGAGAAAAAGGAAAAAGTCATTGGTCAATTGGAAAGTTTGCAATTACAGCAATATTAATTAAAAGCAACACATTACTCTATAGTATTTTCACATTGTCCAATTCGATAAATCTTTTCGAAGCGGTTGACCGATAAGATTCTTTAAGGTACAATTACCCTAATTGTAGGTTTTATAGGTTAGATTTGGATAAATAGAATATTTTTGCAAACGAATTTAATTAACCCAATCCAATTCAAGCGACAACAATGAAGGTATTGTACGTGATCGACTATTTTAAGCCCCATATCGGTGGGGTTGAAAAGTTGTACGATTCGTTGTCGGGCGAATTGGTTCGAAAGGGGCACTCGATTGTGGTTGTAACCTGGAAATACAATAAAAAACTTCAACGAAAAGAAAATTTTAACGGGGTAAAAGTGATCAGGGTTTGGGCCCCATCCAGGATCATGTTTTCGTTTTTTTCCCTGCCCTTGATTATCAAAGAATGCAGAAGTGCTGATTTTATCCATACTTCGACCTATAGTGCAGCAATAGGGGCATGGGCTGCAGCCCGAATTTGCAGGAAAAAAGTGGTGGTCACGGTACATGAAATCTGGAATAAACTATGGGCCAAACTTCCCTACCTGAATTTCTTCGAGAAAACCGGTTTCCGCTTATTTGAAAGGTTCATGTTGTCGCTGCACTTCGACCAATACATCGCGGTTTCGGACTATACCCGCAAAAGTCTGATCGAATGTGGCATCCATCCCGACAAGATTGTACGGATTTACAACGGTATTGAATACAACCTGCCACAATGGGCCAAGGCAGGAAAACCCTTCACCTTTACTTTTTTCGGAAGGGTGGGTTCATCAAAAGGATTGGATCTCTTTCTCGATGCCTCGGAACGCATGGTCGAATCGCACCCCGAGGTTAGGTATAAATTTATCATTTCTCCCCAGTCGAACCGGGTTTTCAGGGAAGTACTCAACCGAATTCATTTCGGAAAACTGATCGAACATTCAATAGTTAGGGGGAATCTTAGTTTTGAAGAGTTAAAAAACGAATTGCTCACCTCTAATTGCATCGTAATTCCTTCGTACAGCGATGGTTTTGGATTTGCTGCCGTTGAAGTTTCGGCCATGAATATCCCCTTGATTTCATCAGGGCAGGGATCTTTACCCGAAGTGGTTTCCGGAAAGGTTATCGAGATGGATCGCTTCGATGCCCTCGGTTTATATCAAGCAATGGGAAAAGCCCTAAAGAATGAATTTGAATCCATACCGACAAGGCAATTCCCGTTAAGCGATTTTATTCAACACCACGAAGCCATCTATAATAAAATACACAACAGCCAGAACAAGATTCATCCATTTTAAAGAGGCTATGATTCAAAATTACTGTCCCTGCTCCATCTTTCTGGCAAAATCGATATAACGCAATAGGTTCGGATCTTTATTTATTGCATAAGCTTTCTGAAACCATCCGATTGCCTTGCTGTATTGGCGGATATTGATACAGGCATTTCCACACAACAACATGGCTTCAATCCGGTTAGGGTTAATCTCCAACGATTTTTCAAGGTACGAAGCAGCCTTGGTACGTTCGTTTGAATAGAAATAAACTTTACCCAACGAAAATAAAGCGTTGTCGTTATTGGGATCGGTTTCCAACACCCGATCCAAATAGGCCTTAGCTTGAGGAAAGTTATTTTGATCCAGAGAAATATCCGCCAGGCCAATCAAAGCATCGGCTTCATCAGGCTTTTCTGCCAACAATTTCCGGAAGTACTGTATCGATTGGTCGTATTCCTTTTTACTCAGGTAATAAGAAGCCAACACCAAATGGGCTTGCTTCCGGTCGTTGTATTTTTTCGCAGTAAGCATCCGTTGGTAACATGCCATGGCTTCCTCAACCCGTTTGGCTCTCAGGTAATAAAAACCAAGGTCGAGCCAAACCTCATCATCCTTTGGGTTCAGCACCGAAGCTTTCTCAAACGCTTCAATCATCTTGCTTAGATTTTTTTGTTCATCTTCCTTATACATCTTTCCCAATGCCAGCCATCCACGGTAGTAATCGGGGTATCGACGGGTAACCTGTTCCCATATCGCGATACGGCTTTGCCAAATGTTATTACGGGTGATAGTGCCTATTGTAAGCCCAAGCACAACAAGTAAAGCAAGAGGGAAAACCATTTTTGGTTTTCTGACTTCAAGCCAAGGAATCAATTTTCCCCAAAATGCCAAAGAAAAACCGAACAAAGCAAGGTACATGCGCTGGTCGAACATGGCATCGCGGATGGGGATGATCGATGATTCGACCGACAAAACGATAAAAATCCAGAATAAGCCAAAGGAAACCAACCTGTTTCTTTTATATTGAAGAAATCCAAACACGATAAGTGCCAGGATAAACAGGGTACCCACGATGATTTTCCAGTTCCAGAAGGTATCGGCCATCTTTATCCCATGGTCGATACTCAATCCCATCGGGAACAGCATCATCAGAAAGTACCTGGGAATAACTTTCATTTGGGTTAACAGATAACTCAAACGGGAAACTTCGCTGGTTTCTGACGGCAAACCGAACCGAACAAGAAGAACAACTAGGACAAGAAGTCCAGAAATAACGAAAACAGAGAGGTACTTCAGGCAAATTTTCCCATTTTTATTTCTGATGAAAAACAATTCGATAAGCAACATCGCCACTGGGAAGGTAAGGGCAGTTTGTTTCGAAAGAACAGCTAGTATCCCTGCAAAAGCAGAAAATACCAGAAAGAGGACCGATTGTTTACCATTCTGCTCATCAAGCCAGGCAACACGTCCTAAAAAATACAAGGTCACCGAAAGGGTATAGAATAGTCCGGCCAACGAAGTCATTCGCTGGATGATATAAGTTACCGACTGGGTTTGTACCGGATTAACCAGGAAGATTAGCGCGATAAATAAGGGAAACCAGCGCGGCAAAACCTTACTTTTTGGTTCATTGCGGTTTACTAAACTCGAAGTAAAAATAAATATGACTATAGCGGTAAGTAAATGGATAAGCCAATTAACCAGGTGATAACCAAACACGTGTTCCTTCCCTGCCAAATAATTCAGGGTAAGGGTAAAGCTCGAAAAGGGCCGTTCATTGATGTTAAGCCAGAAGCTAAAATTACGGTAAGCATCAAGCGAGTGGAACGACTCCCTGTTCAGGATATGCAATTCATCGTCGAACTGAAAAGGGACCTGAAAACTATTGAAATAAGCCAACAGACCAGCTACAATTAAAACCAGTATCGGAAACCAAACCGGCCACTTCCCTTCTTTGAGGACAATAAGCTTATTCTTTTGTTTCGAGTGTTTTTTGTTCATATTTTATCCCTTTAGACCCCTGCAAACATAAATAATTCTGGGCTAACTCAATCTCAAACCGGCAACTTACAAGATAAATAGCATAGAATTTTCAGATAATTTTCGATTTACGTATTTTTAAAAGAAAAAAAATTACATTTGCAGGGTTATCATTTTAATAAAGTAAAGAACATGAACATTTTCGTTGGTAGTCTTCCTTTTTCATTAGAGGAAGCTGAATTGAAAGAGATCTTTGAAGAGTACGGTGAAGTAGCATCTGCAAAAATCATTTCTGATAAGTTTTCTGGTCGTAGTAAAGGTTTCGGGTTTATCGAAATGCCCGAAGAAGAAAGCGCAAAAAAAGCAATTGCTGAATTGAATGGCGCTGAGCTTGATGGTCGTACCATCGTAGTCAATGTAGCTGAAGAGAAAAAATCGGATGGCCCCAGAAGTGGTGGTGGCTTCAACCGCGGTGGCGGTGGTGGCTTCAACCGCGGTGGCGGTGGTGGTTTCAACCGCGGTGGCGGTGGAAACAGCCGTGGCGGTGGTTTCAACCGTGAAGGAGGTTCCGGAGGTTTCGGGAACCGTAGGTCTTCATACTAATTGGCTGATTAAGGGATCATCCCTTCGGCAGGCTTCACGTGTACTAAAGTGCTGAAAATAAATGCAGAAATAAAGTATCGGTTCTATATAATAAAAAAGCCCCGCGAGTCCGCGGGGCTTTTTTATTCCTTATCCGGAATCCCGAAGGGAATGGAGCCGGAATAGTGATCCAATAATTTTTCTTTGTATTTTTGGTTTACCGAGTACAACCTTCCCAACAAAGTGTATTCAACAGGTTTTTTCGATTTCATGGCCAGCACCGGTTCACCGGTAATTAAAGCAAGCGCTTTTCCTAACAATGGTTCTTCTGGATCGCCCAATTGAAATGCAGGCAATAATTGGTCTTCAACAAAATAATCGGGAGTAATCCCGTCTTTAAAATCAGTATATCCCAACGAGTTACTATATCGAAAAACAATTAGTTGCATGGCCCAGTTATCGATCAGTTCATCCACCACCCACTCTTTATCCTTATATACTTTAGGCCGTATCGTTATTGATCCGGTATATTTTCCGGCAGTATTATCGCCGATAACAATTACTTCCATATAGGGATCAAGCCCTGTTATGGTTAGTTCAGATGCCGATGCCGTTGCCCCAGTGGTAAGGACATAAATCCGGCTAAGTCCCATTCGTAAAGGCACATCAGGCTTGAAGTTCACAAACAGTTCATCGTCAACTTTCTCCTTTTCCCAGTATTCCTGTAATTCCTCGTTCCAATGTTTATTGATCAGCTTCTCTTTTCCAAGCACTACATCCAGGGGGGCCAGGCTACTGCATAGATGCCGGGCGGCAGTTAACTCTCCGCCAGGATTGTATCTCAGGTCCAGAACCAAGTCAGTAACTTGTTCCTGATGCAGCGAGAGCAACGCTTCATCGAGACGATCAAGATAAGACTCGTAAAAATGGTTGTACACAAGATAGCCTACCCGCTTATCGCCCAATTCGATCGTTTTTTTCATTAAAACAGGATTCAATGATAGGGTCTCGCTCTTCAAGAAAATTTCATCCCCCAACCCAATACCTCCATTCGACAGAACTCCCAATTGCAAGGAAATCTGATCACTTTCAACAAGAAGCAAAAAATTATCGGTAGTGATGTCTTCTCCATCGATTCCCACGATCAGGTCTCCTCTTTTCAGATTTGCTTTTGAAGCCGGAGTGTCCGGGTATACATATTCGATTACGGAAAAATAAGCATCAACATTCGAAAATTTACCGAACGCCAATGAATAACCATAAGCCTTTTCGGTACTCTTGTAAACGCTGGCTAATTTTTCGTAATCGTCGGTCAAGAGCGACCAACGATCTTCCTTATAAAGCAAGGAATCGAAAAAAGCAAAAGGATCGGATTGTTTCTTGTAATTCAGGTCGGGCATCATGTCAGTCCATAGGTAGTATGATTCCATATCCTTGTAAACGAAACGGTTTACACGGGCGATGGTGTCAGATGGAAGCGACCATTCGGTAGAAAAAAGATCCCCAATGCATGAAGTGCTCAGCACCAAAAATAGAGTTGCAGAAAGGATCAAACTTATTCGTTTCGTTTTAAGCATATTGGATAAAATTGACCGGATATTTCAAAAGATCACCTTATTTTTATACTTTGCACAGGTTTTCAAATTTATAAACCTGAGTAGAAATGACCGAAACCATTATCATCGGCTTTATCGCTGTAGTTGTTGTAACTCTGTTCTTTGCTTTTAACAGAAAAGGCAGCGCATCACGAGGTAAAACCAACTGGGTACGCATCCTGTCGTACCTCTTTCTATTGTTGTTTTTAACCACAGCCATCATTTCACCCGAAAGCAAGATATTGATTTTTAGCTTTTTGGGAGCTGCAATCGTTTTTTTTGGACTTCACCAATACAAAAACATGAAGCAATTGGGCGGCAATGTATTTTTGTGGCTGATGCCTGTAATTCTTGCTTTGCTTTTTGTTGTGGTCTTTATCACCTTAAAGCTGATCAAATAACCTTACCTGATCTGGGCCCCGGCTTCCCTCTCGAAAGCAGCAATCAGTTTTTGCATGGTCTTATCGATGAGGGTATCGTTTAAGGTGCGTTCATCGTCCCTCAGGATAAAACTCAAGGCATACGATTTTTTACCTGCAGGAAGTTTATCACCTTTATATACGTCGAAAATCCCAACTTCCCTCAAAATATTTTTTTCCGATTTTAAAGCGATCCCTTTCAATTGTTGAAAACTTACAGTCTCGTCGACAAGCAAAGCAAGATCGCGACGGACCGACGGGAATTTCGTCAATTCTTTGTATTGCAACTTATTAGATGCTATCGATTTCAGCACAAAGTCCCAAGAAAAATCGGCAAAATACACCGGCTGATCAATATCGAACTCTTTCAACCTTTGAGGTTGCACAAAACCCAGTTCTACGAGCAACTTTCCATCGCCTCGGCGGTAAGCCAACCCTTCTTCAAGCAAATCGTTGCTAATTGATTCAATCTTTAACTTTTCAATACAAAAGCCCAATTTGAGCAATAGTTGATCAACATACGATTTTAACAGATAAAACGAAGATGAATTTTCCTTGGCCAACCAATTTTCAGGATGTGCAGCCCCGGTCGCAAAGAGGGCAAGGTGCATTTCTTCATTGTATTGATCAACAGGATTTTGTTTCTTTTCATCTCTGTTATAGAAATAGGTATTTCCAAATTCGTACAAACGCAAATCGGAATTTTGAAAATTACAATTTCTAGCTATTGCTTCGAGCCCGCCAAACATAAGGCTTTGGCGCAAGGAATTCAGGTCGTTGCTCAAAGGGTTAAAGATTTTCACTGTTTGTTCGGGCTCGTAACGGGTCAGGTGTTCATAATAAACCGACCGGGTAAGGGAATTATTCCAGATTTCGTTGAACCCGTTAGATGAAAGAAAGTCAGAAATCAGGTTCCTGACTTTTTCAGGATTTGGTTTGGGAGAATATTGAATAGTAGAATTCACATGTTGGCTGAATTCAACGCGATTGTATCCGTAAATTCTAAGTATTTCTTCAATCACATCGGCCTCGCGTTGCACATCGACACGATAACGTGGCACTTTAAGTTCCAGTGCCCCTTCATGCTCAGCGACCACCTCGATTTCAAGAGAGGCTAAAATTTTCCTGATATGAACAGGATCGATTTCGATTCCGGTTAATCTTTTTACCTGTTTGTAGGTAAGTGTCACTTCGTAAGGTTGGGCAGGTTCGGGATATACGTCCACAATGTCGGAAGAAATAACGCCTCCTGCAAATTCCTTTATTAAAAGTGCAGCCCGCTTCAAGGCATAAAGAGTGCCTTCGGGGTCGGTACCCCGTTCAAACCGGAACGAGGCGTCGGTATTTAATCCATGTTTCCGTGCCGTTTTCCTGATGTACACTGAATCGAACCAGGCACTTTCAAGAAAAATAGCCTTGGTGCCTTCTGAAACTCCCGAGTGTAACCCACCAAATACCCCGGCAATGCACATGGGTTCTTCGACATTGCAAATCATCAGATCGTTTTCGCCCAGGCTCCTTTCAACGCCATCGAGGGTCACCATACGCGAACCGGCTTCCAGGGTATTAACCACGATGGCCTTGCCTTTTATGGCATCGGCATCGAAAGCATGCAAAGGTTGGCCGGTTTCAAAGAGCACATAATTGGTAATGTCGACAATATTATTAATGGGATTCAATCCCATGAGTTTTAAACGCTTTTGCAGCCACTCGGGCGATTCTTTTATTGTAAGGCCAGAGATGGTTACGCCGGAATAGCGATGACAAGCCTGAGGGGCAAGCACCCTTACCGGAATTTCAAGCTCATGATTATCAACCTTAAAACCCGACACATCAGGTTTACGGTAGGTTATTGAGTTGGTTTGACTGAGAAAAGCAGTCAGGTCGCGAGCCACACCCACATACGATGCAGCATCGATACGGTTCGGGGTAAGGTCGACTTCCAAAACAAAATCGTTGCCCAGGTTAAAATATTCTGCTGCTGGAGTTCCATTTTTTGCTTCCGGGTCGAGCACCATAATGCCCTCGTGACTGGTTCCCAAGCCAATTTCATCCTCGGCACAGATCATCCCCTCGGAAACTTCACCCCTTATTTTCGATTTCTTTATTTTAAACTCGTTATTTCCATCGTACAAGCTTGTTCCTACAGTGGCTACCACTACTTTTTGCCCTGCCGCCACGTTGGGCGCCCCACACACAATGGGGAGCACACTTGAATTGCCCACGTCGACCGTGGTAATGCTCAGATGATCTGAATCGGGATGCTTTTTGCAGGTAAGCACCTCGCCCACTACAAGCCCTTTTAATCCACCTTTCACGGCTTCAACCTCCTCGACCGATGCGGTTTCCAACCCGATCTGAGTAAGCGAGGCTGCAACTTCTGCAGGAGTTAGATCCAAATCGACATAATCTTTTAACCAGGAATACAAAATATTCATGTTCTTCGAATTTTTCTTGATTGAAGGAAGCAAAAGTAAAAAAAATAGTTGTCAAAAAGTGCCGGCAGATATTGGATATAACAACAATAACAACGAACTTAAAGCTATCTTTAATCCATGATTAAATTTTGTACACTATGAAAACGATATTCCGAATCAATTATCACACCCATTGGGGTGAAAATATCTATATAGCAGGATCGTCGGATTGCCTTGGCAACTGGCAAGTTTCGAAGGCTCTTCCCATGTTGTACCTGGGTCAGGGCGAGTGGAAAGCCACAGTTGAGACCGATGGGGAAAGCTCATACGAGTATAAATACTTTTTACTGGCCGATCATGAAAAAGCTGTTTGGGAAGGGGGACCAAACCGGAAATTCATTCCAACCAGGAATAAAGAAACCTTTATCCGCGATTTTTGGAGGATTCATAACCATACCGACCTTGTCCTTCTTACCCAGGCCTTCACCTCGGTACTTTTGAAACCCGATCGGACAATCAGGAATAAAGCAGTTAATCCTTTGAAACCAGTCGTTCGGTTTAATTTACTCTGTCCCAGGATCGACAAAGGGAAAACCCTGGCCATTACCGGAAACCAGAAAATGCTGGGCGATTGGAACAACCCGGTATTGCTCGACAACAGTCAATATCCCTTTTGGCAGATTGAATTTGATCTTTCGAAAATCTCATTTCCGTTGGAATACAAATATGTAATCGTTGATATTGCAAGTAACCAAATTGTTACTTGGGAAGAAGGAAACCACCGGATTATTTACCATATTGAACAGGAAAACAACAAACTCGCCTTTATTCAAAACGACGATTTTTTCAGGTATACCGACCATCGCTGGAAGGGAGCCGGGGTGGCCGTACCGGTATTTTCTCTAAGAAGCAACGAAAGTTTTGGCGTGGGCGAGTTCAACGACCTTAAAAAATTGGTTGATTGGGCAAAAAAAACCGGATTGAAGATGATCCAGGTATTGCCGGTCAACGAAACGGTAGCCACTCATTCCTGGCTCGACTCTTATCCTTACAAAGCCATCTCGACCGTGGCTTTACACCCCATGTACCTCAACCTTGAAAGTCTGGGCATTTTGAAAGACGAAAGGGCCAGGGACGAATTCAGCCTCTTGCATGAAGTATTGAATTCAAAACCTTATGTCGATTATGTGGAAGTTACCCGGCTTAAATCGAAATACTACAAATTAATTTTCGATCAGGAATGGAAGGAAGTAAAACAGTCGGCTGAGTATAAAAAATTCTTCACCGAAAATAAGGATTGGCTTGAACCCTATGCCGCTTTTTGTTTCCTCCGCGATCGGTACAAAACAGGGAATTTCAGGGAATGGGGAAATTGGGAAGTGTATGATCCGGAAAAAATCAAAAAGCTGGTCAACCCAAAATCGAAGCATTTCGAACACATTGCCGTTCATTATTATATTCAATTCCATCTCGACCAGCAACTGCAATCGGCTGTCGATTACGCCCATGAAAACGGGATAGCCCTGAAAGGCGACATCCCGATCGGCATCAGCCCCGACAGCATTGAAGCCTGGACCTCGCCACACCTTTTCAACCTCAATGGCCAGGCAGGTGCCCCACCCGACGATTTTGCAGTATTGGGGCAAAATTGGGGTTTCCCAACATACAACTGGGAAGAAATGGAAAAAGACAGTTTCAGTTGGTGGAAGAAAAGACTTTCTGCCATGTCGAAGTATTTCGATGCTTACAGGATCGACCACATCTTAGGTTTTTTCAGAATATGGGAAATCCCTCAACATGCCCTACATGGGCTCCTGGGCTATTTCAAACCCGCCATGCCCCTGACTCCAAACCAAATACAAGATTACGACATTTGGTTCGACACAGATCGGTTCACTCAACCCTATATTACCAACGAGCTGTTGCAATCCTGTTTCGGAGAATACACTCCCGAGGCCGTCTCTCTATACCTTGAACGTAAAGGAAATGGACGATATACCCTCAAACCAGGCTATACAACCCAGAAGGAAGTTTTCAGGCACTTTACCCCACCCGAAGAAAGCACACAGGAACTTACAGAAAGAAATGCTGTTTTACGTGATGGTTTAATGGCATTACTCGATGAAGTTTTGTTTATCGAAGACCCCTATGCCAGTCCCAAATCCTATCATCCGCGTATAGCCATGCAGTTTAGTACCAGTTATCTCGAATTGGACCATCAATTAAAAAGCCGCTTAAACGAATTATATATCGATTATTTCTATCGGAGGCATGAACAATTTTGGAAAGAAGAGGCCATGAAAAAACTTCCTTCCATCTTAATGGCCTCCAACATGCTGGTGTGTGGCGAAGACCTTGGAATGGTACCCGATACGGTTCCAGAGGTTATGAGAAACCTGAATATCCTTAGCCTCGAAGTGCAACGAATGCCCAAAAATCCAGCCATTGAATTTGGAAACTTATCTACAGTACCCTATCTATCGGTATGCACCACGTCGACCCACGACATGTCGACCATCAGGGGTTGGTGGGAAGAAAACAGGGAAAAAACACAACGATATTTCCAACATATACTGGGGCATAGTGGTGTTGCCCCGGTGTATGCCGAACCCTGGATTTGTAGGGAAATCGTAAAGCAACATCTTAATTCTCAAGCCATGTGGTGTATTCTGCCCATCCAGGATCTTATTGCCCTTGACGGAGATTTGCGCTGGGACGAAACCGATAAAGAACGGATCAATGTACCCAGCGATGAAAAAAACAAATGGAGGTACCGAATGATCCTTTCCCTGGAAGAGTTGTTGAATGCCAGCTCCTACAATAATGAACTCCATGAAATTATTTCACACTCAGGAAGATGAAGATTGCGAGATCTTTTAAGACACAAGCAGGAAAAAAAATTTCACCTGCATTAAAAGTTTCATTAATATTTATGACAATCAGCTTCCTATGGATCTTTTTTTCAGATAACCTTGTTGAAGAAATCGTATCCAACCATACGCTTGCCCACCATATCCAAACCATAAAAGGATGGTTTTTTGTTTTAGCCACCACTTTCTTAATCTATTTTTTGGTCAAAAGAGAAATCAGGAAAAAAGAAGAAATTGAACACAGGTTGATTGAAAACGATCAAAATCTTCGGTTGCTTTTCGAAAACATGAACACAGCTTTTGCCTACCATAAAATTATTACTAATGAAACAGGAAAGCCAATTGATTACCTGTTTTTGGATGTGAACCCGGCCTTTGAACTTATGACCGGATTAAAAAGGGAACAGGTGCTGAACAAGACGATAAAAAACATCCTCCCAATGACCGAAGACCACTGGATCGAAATTTATGGAGAAGTAGCACTGACAGGCATACCAAGAAGGTTTTCGAATTTTTCGGTTAGCTTGGATAAATTCTTTGAAATATCGGCCTATTCGCCCCATACAGGTTTTTTTGCAGTAACTTTTCACGATATCACCAAACAGGTTGAAAGCAATAAAGAGATTCAGCAACACCAACGAAACTTAAAAAAAATGATCAACGATGTGTTTGTTGCTGAAGAACGCGAAAAACGCCGGCTGGCGGTCGACTTGCACGACCACTTCAGCCAGTTGCTCGCCATCGCGAAGATGAAAATGTCGGAGTACCTTAGAAAACAAGAACCTGTCGCAGCACTCGATCCGCTTTGGGAATCAAAAAAATACATCGACGAAGCCCTTCAAAAGACCAGGGCCATGACTTATGAGCTGTGCCCGCCTGTGTTGTATGAATTAGGATTGATCAATGCCATGGAATGGTTATTCAACTCGATGAAAGAAAACTACCATTATGAAATACGTTTCTTCAAGAAAACAAACGAAATATTCTTTAACAAGGAGGTACAGATCATCATCTACAGAACACTGAACGAGATGATGAAAAACATTATTAAACATGCCCAGGCAAAAACAATCATGATTTATATTGAACAAATGAATGATTTGTTTTATCTTCGGGTCATCGATGATGGAGTAGGTTTTGACCCGAATATGGAAATGATTTCTAAAAACAGTTTTGGTTTATTCAGTATCCGGGAAAGGATTGAGAACCTTCAAGGTAGTTTTCAAATAGTTACAGCTCCTGGCAGAGGAACAATAATTGATATTACAATACCTACAAAATGAACAGGGTCAGTGTATTGATAGTAGATGATCACAAAATTGTTCGGCAGGGTTTAATCAACCTGTTAAGCGATGAAGAATGGATTACGGTAATCGGTGAAGCATCCGATGGCCGGGAAGCCATCCAAAAAGTGATCGATCTGGTTCCCGACATCTTGGTAATCGACATTGGGATGCCTGAATTGAACGGGATTGAAGCTACCCGGCAAATTTTATCCAAAGTCAAGTGCAAGGTGATTGCCCTTACAATCCACAACAACATCCAATATGTACAGGAAATGCTGAAATCGGGCGCCTCGGGGTACCTTTTGAAAGATTGTGCGGTTGATGAATTGATCGATGCCATAAAAAGTGTATCTGAAAACCAATACTACATCAGCAAAACCATTGTCGAACAATCGATGATAAATGCAACTACCTCCACTACTTCACCGGTTTTGGATTCTGAAACCCTCTCTGCCCGTGAAAGGGAAGTGCTCCAGTTGATTGCTGAAGGAAACAGCACCAAAATCATAGCCGACAAATTATTTCTAAGCCCCAAAACGGTTGAAACCCACAGAAAAAATATCATGGAAAAACTTCAGCTCTTCACGGTAAGCGAGTTAACCAAATATGCCCTGAAGAACGGGATTACCCAACTCGATTAAACCCTTATTAATTTCAATTCCAGAATTGGCACCTCTTGCATGTATTGTTATTTTTGAACAAAGAAAAACACTCATGATTAAAAAATTTCAATTTATTGTGGCTGGCTTATTGCTTTTATTAGCTACAACTGTTGATGGTCAATTGTTTAAAGAAAATCCAAAGCTAACTGAAATTGGCCCAGGATGGTCGAAAACCAGCATCAATGCAACCATTTTTAGAAAAAACTCGCTTGTTTCGTCGAATGGTTATCAATTTATTGCCTTTTACGACAGCACTGGTTCAGTAGTTCTTGCCAAACGAAAACTCACTGAATACCTTTGGGAAAAACATATTACCCAATATAAGGGAAATGTGAACGACGCCCACAATGTCATCTCCATTATGGTCGACGGAGAGGGATACCTGCACATGAGCTGGAACCACCACAACAACCCGCTGCATTATTGCAGAAGTTTGAAACCTCAGGGGCTCGAACTGGGACCAGAAGAACCCATGACCGGCAAGCAGGAAAAGGTAGTATCGTATCCTGAGTTTTACCGTTTCAATAACGGAGACCTCTTGTTTGCCTATCGCGATGGAGGTTCGGGTAACGGAAATCTGGTACTGAACCGATACTCGGTAAAAAAACACGCCTGGGAACAGGTTCAGTCGAACCTTATTGACGGACAACAGCAGCGAAATGCTTATTGGCAACTTCATGTCGACAAGCAAAGCACCATCCACCTCTCGTGGGTATGGCGCGAAACCCCCAACGTGGCCACCAACCACGACATGTGTTATGCCCGCTCGTACGATGGTGGGATCAGTTGGCAGACTTCTGAAGGGAAAACTTATTCCCTGCCCATCACCCACGATAATGCAGAAGTTGTTCTTCCGATCGCGCAGAACAGCAACCTGATCAACCAAACCTCAATAACTGCTGATAACCAAGGAAATCCATACATTGCCACCTATTTCAAAGGCAAGAACGATTCTTGCACCCAGTTTTATGTTATTTATTTCCAGGACAAGAAATGGCATTCTTCGGCAGCCACCGATCGCGGCTTCGATTTTTCGCTAGGAGGTATGGGATCGAGGAGCATACCAATAAGCAGACCTCAGATTGTTATTCGGGAGAAGAAGAACAAAAAAACCTTGTTGCTGATCTATCGCGATGAGGAAAAAGACAATTTTGCCTGTCTGGCTTCAGCCACCCTGGGCAAGAAATTGCTTTGGAAAAACCACGTTATCGGGCCTTACCCGCTCGACCGCTGGGAACCATCGTTCGATACCGAGCTTTGGAAAAACGATGGGATTCTTCACCTCTACTTTCAAAAAACAGGTCAGGGACAGGGTGAAACCAGCGTGGATCTTCCACCTCAACCGGTATGTGTGCTCGAAATTAAGTTGTAAATTCAACGCTCAGCATTATTTTTCTAAAAATATGAAAACCAGTCATAGCTTTTATTCCTGAAATTGTATAAAGGATGAATGACTTTCAGATTTGTTAGAATTAGTAAGGAAAAATCAGGATTCATCTTACAGAGGTTGCCCAAAAAGGCAGCCTTTGTTTAAAAAAAAACCGCCCGGCAAAATACCGGGCGATTAATAACTAATTGTATGGACAACTTATAATGATAAAAGTGACTACATTAGGGTGTTACAACTCTTTTTTTTCGCCAATATTCCCTGAACCGGTCTTGTTTTATTAGCCCAATCGGGCCTTCGATGATGCCCCCTTCTCCATGACTATCGTAAATTTTTATTTCTATGATGTTTTCCCCGGGGATCAATATGTTCTGTGGAATCACGTAATTTCTAAATTCCTTGTAATGATAATCGGCATTGCGTTCCGATAGGTTTCCGGTTGAGCCTACTTTAAAACCGTTAATGTAAGCCTCATCGAGATCGTCAATCCTGCCTGCAACAAGAACCCAAATTTGGTTAGTTGACTTCGGAGGCAAGAAAAAGCTTCTGCGGTACACTGCATAACCATCGTAATTTTGCATGCCTTGGTTTTCCCAAGAGCCAGGTACATGGATGGTCCGTGCTGAACCTGATTCAAAATTCCTTCCTTTGCCGAGTTCCCAACTTCCAGTAAGGTCAACATCAGGGATAAGGGTGATTCCAGTGGATTGAACCCGCAGTTCACCTCCTGTGATTCCCCCTTCCATCTGTGAATCGTATACTCTTACTGCAATAATATTTTCACCTTTGAAATTCAACAGGGCGTTGGGCAGGTTATATCGCCTCTTCGCATTATAGGCAGTGGCATATTCAGGTGGAAATGAACCCGTTTGACCAATTTTTTGTCCATTCAGGTAAACCTGGTCAACATCGTCGATAAATCCTAGTTCCAAAACCAGCTGATGTTCTGAAAAATGCTCGGGCACCGAAAGTTGTTTTCTGTACCAACCATACCCGTCGAAACCGGGATATCCTTTTGATTCCCAATCTGAAGGAGCGTATATTTCGCCCCATGCAGCATCATCGAATTTCGGAGAGGCCCATTCCAACTGGTCTCCAATCCGGAATTTCCACAGGCCTTTCAACGAGCAAACCGTGGTGGTTTGACCCTGTGCCATAGGCACAATCAGCAGTAAGGTAACGAACAGGATAAATAACTTCTTCATAACCTTCACGTTAATCAAAAATATACTTCAAGACCGACCAGAAAACATTATTGTTTTCATTTTCAACCTTTCTATAAAGCAAGGCCTGGGCTTCGACCAAATCGGCCAAGCCCACGGGGCCTTCATAAATACCACCATCGCCTGAATTATCATAAACTTCAACTGCCAATATATTAGAACGTTGAAGTAATCCTTTCGGTATGGGATAAGCCCTGTAGAATTGCCAGGCCAGCGATTTATTATATTCAAGATATTTTGGCAAATCCTCGGTACGGCCAATTAATTTCCCATTGAGGTACACCTTATCCAGATCGTCGATCTTTCCCAAAACCAAGTAATACGTTCCATTATTCATCGATGAAGGCAGGATAAATTGTTTCCGATACCAGCCATATCCATTATGCGATGGATAGCCCTGGCTTTCCCATTTGCCAGGCACATTGATTTCAGCCCAGTTTTTATCGTCGAACTCCTTCTTATAGAAATCTCTTTGCCTGTATACCGAAAATTTCCATGATCCTGAAAGATCAAGGCAAACCAGCTCGGAGTCGTTGTCGAAATAAATCCCTATCCTTCTGCCTGAAACCATTCCCCCTTCAAGACACTCGTCGTAAACCCGCACGGCTATGATGTTTTTCCCAGGTTTAAGCAAACCGTCAGGGATGGGATAGCTTCTTTCCACATCATAAGCTGAGCGATAATCGGGGAAAAAGCTTCCCGTTTGTCCCACCTTTACCCCATTGATAAAAACCTCATCCACGTCATCAATTTTTCCAAGGAGAAGCGTTAATGCTCCATTTCCTGGCATAACTTTTATGTCAAATTCCTTGCGGTACCATGCATAACCGTTATAACCAGGATAATAGGACTCCCACTTCCCGGGAACATTTATTTTTTCCCAATCGTCGGTTTTGCTTGTGGGTTTGGCCCAATTGCTGTCGTCGCCCACGGTGAAGCTCCAACTACCAGTCAGGTCGATAACCCGTGACCAATCGACAGCCTTAACTCCCGAAGGAATTAAGACTGTGAGGAAGAACAGGATTATGATGATCGCTTTCATGTGGATACTGAGGTTAAATATTCGGATAGATTCAGGTTAAACTGCTTTGTATTGAAGTTTTAGAGTCATCAGGTATTTTTTACCCATCATGTCTTCGGTGACCTTGATTTTTTTCATATGAAGCACATGTTTGGCATAAGCTGCAGCATCACAGTTGGCACAATCGATTTTCAGGATGTTAATCTGTCCGGAAAAAGAAATGTAGAAAGTAATCTTCACGTCATTGTCGATTTTTCGAATGTCGTTTTCGTATAAATAATTGCCCTGACATTCCATGTCTTTGGCAAAAGACTCACCGATAAGGGTTTTCAGTGCCGTAGGGTTGCTCACTACCGATTCGAAATAAGTTTCGGCCTTGGCCAGGTTGGCAGCTAAAATAAAAGCTGCGATAAAAATAAAAGAAGAAAGTGTTTTCATGGCTTTAAATTTTTAATGATTCATGACTAATTAAATTTTCATGATACAAAAGTACAGGCCACTTTTCAGCTAAAAGTCAGATTTTAGTCAAATGGTTTCATCTTATGTCACAAATTGTCATAAAGCCAATCAACGTCCGCCAAATTCAGAAGGGTTAACCCCGAATTCTTCATAAAAGCACTTTCTGAAATATTTCAGGTCGGTAAAACCTACGTCATAAGTTACTTCTTTAACCGAATAATTTCCGGTTTTAATGAGTTCAGCCGCTTTGTGCAACCTCACCTTACGAATAAAGCTATTGGCCGAAAGCCCAGTAATGGCTTTGAATTTACGATAGAGCTGCATTCTGCTCAAACCAATTTCCTGGCAGAAGTCATCTATCGAGTACTCTGAATTATCGATATTTTTCAACACAATTTCCCTTGCTTTTTCGATAAGGGGGTTCACTACTAGTTCAAGTGGTTTTTCTGGACTGCCATCGATAGCGCTTTCTGCAAAATCGGCAAGTTTGAATTTTTCCCTGATTTTCAATTGCCTTTCAATCAAATTATTCACTCTGATTAGCAGATGATCAGGATCGATTGGTTTCGGGATGTACGAATCGGCCCCTTTCCTGAGCCCCTCTAACCGATCGGAATGCGACGAAAGCACTGTGGTAAGGATCACCGGGATATGGTCGGTGCGCACATCGGTCTTTAGCCTTTCGCAAAGATCGAGGCCGCTCATGCCAGGCATCATCACGTCGGAAATTACAACATCGGGCAAACTCGTTATGGCTAATTTTAAGCCCTCTTCGCCATTCTCGGCTTCCAATATTTTAAACTGGTCTTCCAATAGCGACCTAAGGAAAATACGGACATCGAGATTATCGTCGACAATTAACGCAATTAATTCATCTTTAAGAAACAATGATTTTATCTTCCTTGCTTGATCAGCTGCTCTGTTCTTAATCTCAATCTCGGGTTTCGCCCAATCAAGTATGTTTTCCTTGTTTTGAAGGTGTGATTTTTCAGCTTCAGAATAACGATCAGCAGCAGGCAGATACACCGAGAAAACCGATCCTTTGCCCACTTCACTTTTTAATTCAATTTTCCCTTTATGAAGTTCGACCAAACGTCGTGTAAAACTTAAGCCAATACCGGAGCTATTGTATTTGCTTGAACTATAAAACCGTTCGAATATCTTTTCCTGTTCTCCCTTCCCTATACCAATCCCTGTATCCTGGAACATGATTTTGATCCATTCTCCTTCATGGTTTATCATCAAGGAAATACTATGGCCTGCAGGGGTATATTTAAAGGCATTCGACAGCAGGTTAAAAGTGATGCTCTCGACGAACTCTTTGTCGAACCAAGTTTTTCCTTCCCAATCCGATTTAAAGGTATAGGCAATATTTCGACTCTCGGCTTCATATTTAAAGAAGAGGAAAACATGATACAAGAAATCAGGAAGCGGGCTGAATTCAACCTTAATTTTCAATTGTTCCTTTTCGTTTTTACGGAAATCGATGATGCGGTTGGTCAGAAGCAGCAAGCGGCTGGCATTGCGGTACACCAAAAGGTGCTGTTCGTGGAAGGGATCGTTTTTTTCGTTCGAGATGATCCTTGCAATTGGGCCCAGGATTAAGGTAAGCGGAGTGCGAAACTCATGCGAAATATTGGTAAAGAACTTGAGTTTCAATTCATCAACATCTCTTTGTTTGCTGAATTCCAATTCCTTAAGCTGCTGACGGTGCCGTGCTTCCACATTGGCTACTTTTGAATATGTAAACAAGAAGAACAACACCATAACGATGATCAAATAAAACAAGAAGGCCCATGTAGAGGCCCAGATGGGTGGAGTAATAACAATCTCCAGAACAGTGGCTTGTTCACTCCAAACGCCGTCGTTATTGGTACTTTTCACATTGAAAGTGTACTTACCAGGCGAAAGTTTTGTGTAATAGGCAATCCTGTTGCTTGCATCGCGAAAATTCCAATCATGATCGATACCCGAAAGCATGAAGGCAAACTGGCACTTATCAGGGATTTGGTATTCGAGGTTGCTGAAACCTATTGAAAAAGTGTTTTGGTTATGCTTCAACCTGATCGAGGAGGTGTACCCGATATTTCTTATCAATACCGGTTTTCCACTTTTATATACAGGGTATTGTCTTTGGTTCAGGATAAAAAAATCGGTAATTTTAGTAACTGGTTTTTCATAATTGTATTCAATTTTATAGGGAGTAAAATAGTCGATCCCATTAAAACCCCCAAAATAGAAGGTAAAATGTTCGTCTTGTTCGATGCAATTGATATAAAACGATTTGTTTGTCAATCCATCGGCCTGTTCGAAGAGCTTAAGTGGTTCATCAGGATGGTTTGAATTGATCCTGAGAATTCCATTTTGGGTACCCAACAATAAAAATCCGATCGGGTCTTCCATCATCGATTGAATGTCAAACAACACATCTTGGAGGAAGATGGTTTCAACCTTTCCTTTTTCAAAATAGGAAAGGCCCTCTTCGGTACCAATCCAGACACGGCCATTGCGGGTTTGATAAATCTGGGTAACAAAATTGCTGACCAATCCGTTTTCTCTGGTAAATCTTTGTTCTTCTGAAATATTTTGGTTTTGAAAGCTAAGCTTTGCCACGCCTCCTCCGTTGGCACTTAACCACACCGAATGATCGAGGTCTTCAGTAATCGAATAAATCGAATAATTCTGTGTCGAGGGCAGTTTTCCTTCCAGGTTGGTCACTGCTCTATAATCGCCGGTTAAGGGGTCCTGCAAGAAAAGCAAGCCTTCCCATGTCCCCAGCATCAGGCCCCGATAATCGCTGTTGTAGATCGAAGTGACGATGTATTTTTGTTGCTCTCCTAACTCATTAACAAAATATTGTGTATACTCGAAACGATAAGGCTTTTTGGTATAATCGAAACTGAAAATCCCATGATAATTTTTACACGAGAAAAAAATTCTGGAGCCTTTTACTTCGAGGGCATAAATAAATTTGGGGGTAATCGAGGGGTTTCCTTCAAAAACAATGGGTTCAAGCAGGTTCTGCTCGCGGTCGAGGATGAATAGGCCCTGCCCCCAGCTCCCGGCAAAAAATTGTTCCCCTGTTTTTTTTATTGAGCTGATTATGGGTTCAACGCCATCCACATTCTTCAACCCGATGTGATTGAAATGTTGCTTTCGCGGGATCAGGGAATACATTCCGGTCTCACTACCAATGATGATGGCATTGTCGTGGGTATATTTCAGCACAAGGATGTTTTGCCGTGATGTTTTTTCATTTTGGTTAAAACTAAACCGGCTGATGGAACCAGTATCGGCGTTGAACTCAAAAACCCCTTCCACAGTGCCCAGTAAATAAGTATTTGAGTTGAACCCGTTTAATTTAAGTATGGCATTAGTCCTGACATTCAACAACTTTGTAACTTCAACCACCTGGCCAGCTTGTGCAACATGATAAAACCCGTTGCCGGTACCGGTATAATACTCATTTTCGCTGATCCTGAAAAAACAGGTTACATAAGAATTGAACACAGGATGAGAAATGGAATGTGTTTTTTTAGAAATCAGGTTTAAAGCAGTTAACTTATTGGTAGCAAACAAGATTTCATCGGGGCCGATGCCCTGGACCCTTGAGACCTGATTGGATGAAATCACCTCTGGTGAATTTTTTGGATTGTAGCACGTTTCTACTTTTTCGTTGGTTCCCACAACGATCAAGCCCCCCCGTTCAGTACCCACGACAACCCGCCCATTGGGTTCTGAACTGATTGAAAGAATGTCGTTATCAGGTATTTTATAACCTTCGGCTGCTTGTTTATGGTAATGTTGAAAACGATAATCCTCCAAGCTAATACAAAAAAAACCACTCACAAAAGAGCCTACCCAAAGCTTGTTCCCGCTCATGTGCAAGTCGGTAATTTTAAGTGCTGAAAACTCAGGGTTAATTTGCGAGTAATTGATTACAGAATAGCCATCAA
>CAZSIK010000009.1:0-6238 GCA_964606515.1 uncultured Prolixibacteraceae bacterium | reverse complement strand
CCCTTTCCAGGTCCCGACCCAGATAAAGCCAGTTTCATCCTGTCCGATACAATTTATGCTTCCATTGGGCAAACCAGTTTGCGACGAAATATCTTCGATCACCATCTCCGATTGTGCATGCACGTTCCTTGTTGAACCACAATGAATGAGCAACAACAAAACCAACAAGAGGTATGCTCTTCTCACTTAATTCCGTTTTAAATGATTAAACCAAGTATGAACCATTTGCAAAAAAGCCACAAATTACAAAAAAACATCGGACCGGGAAATGGATTTATAAAAACCAAACATACAGTTGCCCTGAAGAGATGTGGTAAAAACCATGGAGACATTAATTTACACGAACAAACTATTGATGTATCCCTTTTAAATTTCTATTATATCTTTTTACAATCGTCATGGTCGGATCATCCTTAAATACCGAGTTCAGCCCCTGGGCTTCCTGGGGAGGATCGCCCAGATATGGGTCGCCAATCTGCCACATGTTTTTTCTCCTGTTTGGAACGGGCAAGCCTTCACCCGAGAAGGTCCA
The DNA here is from genome assembly GCA_964606515.1 of uncultured Prolixibacteraceae bacterium. GTDB lineage: Bacteria > Bacteroidota > Bacteroidia > Bacteroidales > Prolixibacteraceae > CAZSIK01. The sequence goes on along the minus strand of CAZSIK010000009.1, from coordinate 5,706 downwards.
GAAATTGGCTCCTGCCAATACATCACCCCTTTTAGCATGATCCAACACTTTCGAGAAAGCAAAGGTAAAATACTGATCACGAAGGGTTACCGGTGATCCTGGCTCAAATACAAATCCATCGCGTGGCAATCCAAATTCTTCGAATACAATTGGCTTTTTTAGTTTCCGGGCAATGGCAATATGGTCTTCCATGTAACTATCGGCTTTCCCGATTGCCGATTCTATAGTCCCTTCCATGTCATCGGGTTTTAACCAGCTCCAGTTGTAAGGCCAGATGTGCATGGTGAGATAATCAACTGAAGAAGAGGCATGTATTTGTTCAAAAAGTTCAATATCGTTTTCACAACCCCAGCTTCCTTCGGTTCCTGTAGTAAGCAATTGATTAGGCGCTAACTCTTTAATAAAACATGCCGTTTTAGTGACCCAAGCCAGAAAAGCCTCCTTGTTTTCATCGGAGAAGGCACGGGGTTCATTGGCCAATTCCCAAGTCATGATGCTTGGATCGTTTGAATAAGCAATACCTGTAAAACGATTGACCCGGGTCAGCATGAATTTCAGGTGCTGAAAATACTGTTCATGGCAGGGTATGCACGAGTTGAACAAGCCCGAAAAACTCATAAACTCTTGCCAGGTAGCATTGACCTCGGGGTAAGGGATGGTCCCATAACCGTTCCAATTGAGATATTGGGTAAATCCACCCGACCATTCCCAGGCATTGTTCAAATAAAGAACTGCAACCATATCGCGTTTGGCCATTTCAGCAAGCAAAAAATCAAGCCCTTCTAAAATGGCATCATTGTATTTTCTCGGTTCAGTTTGTAAGGCAGGCGAAACACGACGGGGTTCTCCGTCGGGACCTTCGGCTCCGGCAAGAACGCGAAGATTATCGATCCCATGTGCTTTCATAAAATCAAGTTCCCTGATCAGGCGTTGGCGGTCGCCTTCCTTTCCCGGTGATCCCAACATGGCCCCATACCAGTAATTAGCCCCGATAAAGTAGTACGGTTTTCCATTCCGAATAAATTGCCCATTTTCAACCCTGATAAAATCGGCACGTTTTTGCTCTCTGACCGAGCAAGCCGACAACAGTAAAACAAACATTAATAACAAGTAGAATCTGCCTTCCATATCGATTGAATTATTGGTTTAAGGTTGTTGTTAATTTTATCACAAAAATACTGGTTTAAGATAGCTGATAAGGGTTTTTTAGCCCAATATCAAGGCTTGAAAATTACTATTTTCCCCAAGAGAAAAAAGTCTCCCGCATTATTGTGATATGAATAAATCAAAAAAGGTAGTAATAATACCCTTAAGCTGAAATAAAAACCCCTCTCTAAATATTGTTTGGCAAAAAATAGCCTCATGTTTGTGATCCCTGTTTCCGACCTAAACGGGTAATTAGCGTATCCTTGCAGAAAAAATATGTTGAAAACACTACTTCAACTTTTTTTGGTCATTCTTTTTTTTAATGGGTGTACAGGCTTCACTTCCAAAAAAAAAGAGCTTAGTGCCTCGGAAAAGCTTAAAAGAAACTTGATTTCTATTTCAGGGAACCATACTCTTCTGGGCCAACAAGAAGCTATGGCTTATGGGATAGGCTGGCAATATGAGCCCAATCAATCGGATATAAAAAAACTTACAGGCTGCCATCCGGCGATGATGGGCTGGGACCTTGGAAAAATAGGCCATCAACGCAACATCAATGGCGTTGATTTTGATTCGCTTAGGTCGCTTGTTCGTTCTTTTCATCAGATGGGTGGGATCAATACCTTCAGCTGGCATGCCGACAACCCGGAAACCGGGGGCTCGTCGCGGGAAACAGCCCCCATCATGGCTTCATCGCTCCTGCCTGACGGCATCCATTCCGATAGACTTGACCATCAATTAGACCTTATTGCTGATTTCTTGTTATCGCTCACAACTGAAGAAGGGGAAATCATTCCAGTAATTTTCAGGCCCTGGCACGAAATGAACGGCGATTGGTTTTGGTGGGGTACAAAAAATTTCTCACCCGACGAATTCAAGGCCCTGTTCCGTCATACCATTCTTTACCTGAAAAACAAAAAAGGCGTAAAAAATATGCTGATTGCTTATTCACCCGACAGGATGATCAATACACGGGAAGAATACCTCGAATGGTACCCCGGCGACGATGTTGTGGATATTCTTGGACTGGATGATTACTACGATTTCACCACCGAACGACTCGATCTGGTGGTTCTCCGCCTAAGCATCCTAGCTGACCTGGCCAAAGAAAAAAACAAAATATCGGCCTTTACTGAAACAGGCAGCGACCGGCTTGCCATCGACCAGTGGTACACCAAAAACTTGTTACACGTGTTGAATGCCAATGAAAAAACCCGACAAATAGCCTACGTGATGGTATGGAGAAATGCCGACACCAGCCATTTTTACGTGCCCTACCCCAGCCATTGCCAAGCCAAAGACTTTATTAATTTTGTGGCCGAAAATCAAATCGTGTTATTAGACGAATACAAACAAATTTTAGCAGAATGAACCCACTTTTTCAAGAAAGAAAATTACGGATAGAACAAGAGCATAAAGCTTTGATTAGCTTAAAGAACGAAGAATTGTTTAGCACAAACGGGATATTCAGCCGGTATAAGAACCCTGTTTTAACCCGCAACCATATTCCCCTGAGTTGGCGTTATGACCTCAACCCCGAAACCAATCCTTCCTTTATGGAGCGTATTAGCTACAACGCAACCTTCAACTCGGGTGCCATAAAATGGAACGGTAAGTACTTATTGGTAGTCAGGGTGGAAGGCAACGACCGGAAATCGTTTTTCGCGATAGCTGAAAGCCCCAACGGAACCGATCATTTCAGGTTCTGGGAACGCCCCATCACCTTACCCCAAACCGATGATCCCGAAACCAACGTATACGATATGCGCCTCACCGTTCACGAAGATGGTTGGATTTACGGAGTATTCTGTGCCGAACGCAAAGACCCCAAAGCTCCCGAAGGCGATACTTCGAGCGCCACGGCCACAGCGGGTATCGTGCGCACAAAAGACCTTGTAAACTGGGAACGCCTGCCCGACCTGATCTCCCATAGCGGACAACAACGTAACGTGGTGCTTTTCGAAAAATTCATCGATGGCCAGTATGCCTTCTTCACCCGGCCTCAGGATGGTTTTATCGATACCGGCAAAGGGGGTGGCATCGGGTTTGGCCTGGCAAAAAGCATCGAAAAGGCCGAAATCATGTCGGAAATGATCATGGATGCCAAAACCTACCATACCATTTATGAAGTTAAAAACGGACTGGGCCCCCACCCCATCAAAACTTCAAAAGGCTGGCTGCACCTGGCTCATGGGGTAAGAAATACCGCTGCCGGTTTACGCTATACTTTATACCTTTTCCTCTCCGATCCCAACGACCCCTCGAAAGTGACCCACAAACCAGCAGGCCATTTCATTGCCCCACTAGGCAGCGAAAGGGTCGGCGATGTATCGAACGTGGTTTTTTCAAATGGATGGATTGCCGATGAAGATGGAACTGTTTTTATTTATTACGCATCGAGCGATACCAGAATGCACGTGGCTAAAACCACAATCGACCAGTTGCTCGACTATTGCCTCAATTCACCACAGGATAAATTATATTCGGCCGGCTCGGTCAGTACAATCAATCAACTTATCGATAACAACAATAAGCTCAGATAAATATGAAGTTGCCTGTTTCTGCCTTCTCAGGGCTATTACAGAAAGAACTCCTAAACATTCTTGATTTTTGGGCCAACAAAACCACCGACAGGGAAAATGGTGGTTTTTATGGTTTGGTACTTCCTTCAGGTATTGTGGTTAAAGAAGCCAATAAAGGGGCAATACTGCACGCAAGGATACTCTGGACTTTTTCGGCAGCCTATCGTTTTACCGGGATTGAAAAGTACCGGGAAGCAGCCGATCATGCTTTTCATTTTTTTACAGAATACTTCCACGACAGAAAAAACAGCGGGGTATTCTGGGAACTCGACTTCCAGGGAAACCCAATCAATACAAGAAAACAAGCTTATGCACAAGGCTTTGCCATCTATGGCTTGTCGGAATACTACCGGGCCACCGGGAATGAAAAGAGCCTTGCCCTGGCCCAGGAATTGTTTTGGAGCGTTGAAAAGCACTTCCTCGACAAGAAAAACGGGGGGTATATTGAAGCGTTAAGCGAAAACTGGGAACCTCTTGAAGACATGCGATTGAGCGATAAGGATGCCAACGAGCCCAAATCGATGAATACCCACCTGCACCTTCTCGAACCTTATACTAACCTTTACCGGTGTTGGCAAAACCCCGTACTGGCAGAAAGCATCAGAAAATTAATCCGCATCTTCCTCGATAAAATCATTGATACTGAAACAGCCCACTTCAACCTTTTCTTTGGAATGGACTGGCAGATAAAATCAACAGCCATTTCGTACGGACACGATATCGAGGGTTCATGGTTGCTAACCGAAGCAGCTGAAGTTCTGGGTGAAGAAGCCTTATTGAACGAAGTTAGTAAAATTGCAATCAAAATGGTGGAGGTTACCCTAGCCGAAGGGGCCGACCACGATGGAGCTTTATTCAACGAACGCGATGGCGACCACCTCGACAGCGACAAACATTGGTGGCCCCAGGCCGAAGCCTTGATCGGACTGATCAATGCCTGGCAATTAAGCGGCAACGAAAAATACCTCGATGAAGCTGAAAAAATTTGGCTTTTCATCGACCAGCATCTTGTCGACCACGAGTTTGGAGAATGGTTCTGGAGAACCGATCAACAGGGAAGTCCCTATCTGGGCGATGAAAAAGCCGGCTTCTGGAAATGCCCCTACCACAATAGCCGCGCCATGATGGAAGCTATTGAACGGCTGAAGAAATACTGATTTTATTCCGTTTCGAGGATCAGGATTTTTTCAATTTTATCGCCCTGCCTGATCTCGTCAATCACGTCGAGGCCTTCGTAAACCTTACCAAAACAAGTATGCTTACGATCGAGGTGGGCGGTGTTTGAACGGCTGTGGCAAATAAAAAACTGAGAGCCACCGGTATCCTTACCCGCGTGGGCCATCGAGAGCACGCCCCTGTCGTGGTACTGGTTGTTGCCATTCAGTTCGCACTTGATGGTATAGCCCGGGCCACCTACGCCGGTTCCCTTGGGACATCCGCCCTGGATGACGAAATTGGGGATTACCCGGTGAAAAGTCAGACCATCGTAAAAGCCCATGCGCGAGAGCTCCACGAAATTGGCCACGGTTCCAGGAGCATCTTCCTGAAAGAATTTCACCTTCATCACCCCTTTCACGGTGTGAATTTCTGCTGTTAACATATCTTGAATGAATTGATTTGAGGGGCAAAAGTAATGGATTTTGTCAAAATGGGATTCAATACTCATGCAGAAATACTTATTTTTGACCAGATAAAACAACAACATGCAGAATACCCTTTACCTTTTAATAATCACAATCGTGGTAGTCGACTTCCTTTTCGAACGCCTGATCGATTACCTGAATTCAACCCACCGCAAGCGCCCAGTTCCCGAGGAGTTGCAAGGTTTGTACAACGAGGAAGAATACAACCGTTCGCAGCACTATGCAAGGGTTAACCATCGCTTCGGGATGCTGACTTCAACCTTTTCCTTCCTGTTGATCATGGCCATGCTGGTTTTTTATGGTTTTGCCCTGGTCGACAACTGGGCCAACCAACT
>CAZSIK010000008.1:24224-31959 GCA_964606515.1 uncultured Prolixibacteraceae bacterium | reverse complement strand
AAAAACCCATGTAGTTTGCTGATTACATGGGTTTTAATGTTTATTAAAAGTACCCCTAACGGATCTTTTTTCCGAACCATTTCTTAATGATCTTGATTTGATATGGAAGTTAAGAAACAATATAAGCACATTACCATTTGCCCTATCTAGTTACACCATTTAATTGATAGTGGTATCAGATGTAAAATGAAAAAAATGGTTGAATTTTAAATTATAAGATGCAATATTTTGGAAAAAAACCGAATATATAAAGACAAATACATCTTATAATATATGATTTTGTTATCTTTTACTGGGATTTATAATTTAAAAATACGCACTACTTTCAATGGCGGCTGTTTTCGATCATTATCTTAGTATGTGTCTGTGTATTTAACTACTTATATCTTGAGCGAAATATGAATTCCGAGAATTAATATATACTTGAAAAAGGAACTACTATGGTACACATTAAAACTTATAAAACCTTTGTAAAAGATGAACCAGATTCAGATAATTATATCACAAAAATAATTGATGAATTTGATAGGATTGAGCTTGAACAGGGTCACGACAATGCGATTAAAGCGATGGTGGATGCAATGTATGATGTAACCCAAAATTGCGGTGTAGAATGTTAATTTTATAACCGCTGATAACTACAACCGTTAGTTCAAAGATTAGGTGTATCCATACCAGAATTCTTAATCGAAGAATATATTATCCATTTAGATACAGGAAACTAGGCTTTTTAATATAATAATTAGGTATATCAAACTACTATATTGATATTCAGTTGGTTTATTTCTTTTTTCTTATTTTATACCAAGTTTCAAGTGCATATTTTTTTAAAAGTGTATCCCTTATTGATTTCATTTCCTTCCGTTTACCATTAAATTCGTTACTTAATAATTCTTCATCAAGAAAATTGATAATTGATTTATGTTTCTTACCGCCATACATTAGGGTTGGCTTACTTACTTTTTTTATTTTAATACCAGTGTTGTTAAGTGTGATTAGGTTGATATCTGTACCATCTTTGTCTGTAAAATTAATAAGTGATGGGTAATATGTATTCAATATTGTTTCAAGATATGCAGCTTGAAAAAGATTAGTAACAATGATGTTTTTCCTATCTGGAAGCTTATATGAAAGTCTTAATTCTAGTCGATAAATTGTCCCGTACCCAAAAACATTTTGGTGTAATGTTCTAATGTATTCTTTGTTTTGTTTAGCATTTAATTCTTTCGTTTTATCGTAAATATTAATGTATTTTGTTTCACTCGTGTAGCTACCCACGTACAACTTTTCATCCGCACAACCTGTACCATTCACTTTAATTTTATTTTTAAACCTGAACTTAATGCTGGGATCATAGAATAGATTTTTAAAATTTGATAGTATATCAACATCCGTGTCGTAACATATATCCAGCCTTTTAATTAAAGAATTATCAAGCATCAAACCATCATTGATAGATTTTAGGATTTCCCCAAAATCTTGTCGGTAAAATGTCTGGTTGCTTATCTTTATTTCAGCACTTCGACCTGAAATGTTGAACAGATCAAGAACTTTTGCATAAAATATGCCGATATCCACTTTCTTGTACAAAATTCTAAAACAGTAGTTGTAATTCTTGCTATGATACCCCCAATCAGTGATAATTTCTAGCGATAGGACATCGCTAATTTTATATATACTTCCAGCATATAACCCCGTTAAATCTATTGTAGATATGGCTGTAAATTCCAGCCAATCCACATTCACTAAATACTTCATTCTTAATTTCGATTTTTTTTTGAGTCAGTCCCAGCGGTAATTGGGACTGACTTTAAGATTATATATAAATATGAATGTGATTTGTTTTAAAATATTTATATATAGGCTATAGTTATTGCATTCAAGTTTTTGGTTGACAATGCAAAACAGACAAAAAATAATTATGAAAATATGGATTACTACAACTGTAAAATCGACCTGATTGGAGATGAACAGCAACTATTTCGATTAAAAAAAAACATTGACCGTGGAATTGATCTACTTGTTTCAGATAACGATGATCTTGAAGATATTTCTTCATGTTTTTATGCCAACAAGATGAAACAGGGTATTGTATTTTTTAAAGACAAAATTCGTTTTAAAATAATAGCAAAAAATTGTCCACCATTTGATTATGTTTTTTGTATTGAAAGAATATATGGATTAACTGCCATTGTTACAATTGAAGAAATAGATGACATAAGTGAATTTGATTACGCAAAATGGAATACAAGTGATGTATTAGATTTATAATATTAAGCCCAATGGGTCACATATTGCGATGGATAAAGTAATAATATCCTAATCTTGGATCAAATTTTTAACCTTATAAATGTAGTTCGGACTACATTCAAGTATTCGACTTATTTTACGGATACCAATACCACAATTCAACATTTCCTTTATTTTCTGGACTTTCGGTTTAATTAAAAATTGATCCATGGATTCTGTACTGCCAATACTTCTACCCCTATATTTTCCGTTAAGCTTGGCACGTTGTATTCCGTCAAGTGTTTTTTCCCTTGTTTGATGATACTGGAATTCACTAAGTGATGATAATAGGTTTATCATTAGGTTTGTCATTGGGGTTTCTTTACCATCTACCAGGGTTGTGATACCTTCATTCTTTGATATGATGGGAACATTGTGCTTATGAATGGTTTTAATTGTTTGTAGAATATCAGTGGTATCCCGTCCTAACCTGTCAATACGTAAGACAATAACACTTAAAATAGTACCATTTGCGATATCCGCAAGTAGTTTCTTACCTGCGGGTCTATCTTCAAATCGAATCCGACCTGATATACCTTCGTCTTTATAGATTTTCCAACCATCTTCAATTCTGTCTATCTGGGTTCCAATATTCTGAAGGTAATGTGATGTACGCATATAATAGGCAACCGTATTCATAAAGTGTATCTAATTTAGAGTTATTAAATGATAACGCAAATATAAAAATAAAAACCTTATAATATGCTGATCTCGCAAGTATTAATTCAATTTATTCGTTATCTGATTAAAGTTTACCCTAGAATGGTAACGTTAATTTGTAATTTACAGCAAATTGATTGAGATAACATATATATCAATTTGAATCAAGCTAAAATAACACATAACACAATATTGTCTTTCAAATAATATTTCACTGCAAAATACTTGTTCTAAGTCAGTGTGTGATGATGATGATTTCTGGAATTGATTAGTTACGATTGTATAGAGTTGATAAATAATTCATTCAGACAAACATTTTTTGTTATTTTTGATTGTAGATAAATGCCGAAACCAAAACAGATTTTTGATGAAGATTATCAACAACCAAAATTTAACCCTTTTTGACGAATTAGCATCAATAATTGATGAAGAATCGGAGGTTAGAATTTGTACTTCATACATCAGCATACCAGCATTATTTGAACTATCTGCAACACTTAATAAGGTTAAATCAATTGAAATATTAATTGACAATCCGACAGTAGAAAAAGATATTCGATTTGCATACGATAACAACGAATGGAAAAACTACTTTAACTTAAAATCCAGGTATCAGGCAGAAAGAGCAAAAGAACTGGTTCAGAATAAATGCAACATACGTCAAGGTAGTTTCGGTGGTCAAAAATTCATATTGATTAAGAACAACAGCACTACCACTTGTTTCTTAATAGTCCCCAATGATATTAATCTATTATCACTTGGAATATTGAAGTCTGGGTTGAATATTTTTATTAATAGGATTACTGATGAAGGAGACCAATATTCTACCATATTCAAGAATATTTGGTTGGCCAGTTCCAAAGATTTGAAACAACCAATAATAAACTGGATAGAAAAAGCCGTCAACTACAATACACCAGAATTTGTCTACAAGTTCACCATTAATAACATATTTCAGAATAAAACCATTGATGAACTATCAGAACAACGGCTAACCCGAACTGGGTTCAAAAATACAGTTGTTTGGAATATGCTATTCAATTTTCAGCAGGATGCAGTACTTGGGGCCATAGATAAAATAGAAACACACGGTGGTTGTATAATTGCAGATAGTGTTGGGCTAGGGAAAACATTCGAAGCATTGGCAGTTATGAAGTATTACCAGTTGCGTAATGATCGGGTGCTGGTGCTATGCCCGAAAAAACTACGGGATAACTGGATTATTTATAGCCAAAACGATGTTCGTAATATCCTATCAAAAGATCGTATGAATTTTGATGTGTTAAATCATACAGACCTTTCACGAGTTCGAGGACATTCCGGGGATTTAAACTTGGAAACCATTCAATGGGGTAATTATGACCTAATTGTGATTGATGAATCACATAATTTCCGCAATAATGATCCACGAAAAGAAACAATTACACGTTACCAAAGGTTAATGACCGATATTATTAAAGCAGGTGTTAAAACCAAAGTTTTAATGTTATCGGCAACACCAGTTAATACCCGAATGAATGATATTAAAAACCAAATAGCATTTATAACCGAACAAAACGACCAGGCATTATTAGATTTTGGTATTAATAGTATTGACCAGACACTACGTAAGGCCCAACAGAATTTTAATATTTGGCTAAGATTAAATGAACAAGACACCACCGACCGTGATTCGTTAGTGAATAATTTGAATGGTGATTACTTTAAGATACTTGATCTTCTTACTATTGCCCGTTCCCGAAAACATATCGAAAAATATTACGATGTAAGTGATATTGGCAAATTTCCCGAAAGGTTGAAACCAATAAGTATCCATTCCGATTTTGATACTACTGGTTCATTTCCTGCAATGGATAAAGTCAATAACCAACTAAATGCATTGAACTTGAAATTTTATTCACCACTGTACTATGTGCGTGATGATAAGATGCAAAGTTATGAAGAGAAATATGATACCACCACTTCATCTGGCAGTGTATTTAAACAGGTTAATCGTGAAGAAAGTTTGATTCACCTGATGCGGGTAAACCTATTGAAACGGTTAGAAAGTTCAATACATTCGTTCAGGTTAACACTTGAATCGTTATTAAAACAGGTTGATAGTCTTATTGGGAAAATTGATAACGCACAAAACAATAAATATTACGATTCAGGTATTGATATTAATTCGATTGAGATTGATGATGACAGGCTTGAAGATTTACTGGTTGGTGGCAAAATAAAAGTATTGTTGCAGGACATCGACCTGATTAAATGCAAAGAGGATTTGGTTGATGATAAAGTGATAATGGAGAATATCCTAAAACAAACAATAGGTATTGACACTTCAAAAGATGCAAAATTGCGGGATTTAAAAGAGCTTATCATCAATAAAATCAACAATCCAATCAATTCCAATAATAAAAAGATAGTCATATTTTCAGCATTTGCTGATACCGTTAAATATCTGTACGAGAATCTGAATGAATGGTTATTGTCACAAAAAATATATTCTGCACAGGTTACTGGTGGTGATACCAATAAAACAAATATGCCAAACTGTAAACCCCAGTTAAGTTCAATTTTGATCAATTTTTCACCATTATCAAAGAAAAGGAACATCATTGATCCTGATGAAAAAAACCAAATTGATGTTTTATTTTGTACCGATTGTATTTCCGAAGGGCAGAACCTTCAGGACTGCGATTATCTTATCAATTACGATATTCACTGGAACCCTGTTCGCATCATCCAGCGTTTCGGGCGGATAGACCGAATTGGTTCCAATAATGAACGTATTCAACTGGTAAATTTCTTTCCGAACCTTGACCTTGATAGCTATATTAATTTAGTTGGTAGAGTTAAAGGCAGGATGCAGATTTTAGATGTATCTGCGACAGGTGACGACAATATTATTGATGAAACAGCAAACCAGAAGCAGGATTTGGAATACCGTAAAAAACAGCTAAAACAGCTTCAAAATCAAGTGCTGGATTTGGAAGATATAGAAGGTGGTATATCAATAACCGACCTTACCTTTAACGATTTTAAGATTGATGCCGATCGCCTTACTGCGGGTGAAAGGGAAATGATGAATATGATTCCGTATGGAATATTTTCAATTACCATCAACAATTTAACCGATAACCAGAGTGGTGTAATATTCTGTTTTAAAGAACTAACACCTGCAACTATTGATTCATATAGCAACAATGCAATTTACCCATATTCACTTTGCCATGTCAATAATGCGGGTGAAATATTCATTCCAGGTAATAATCCTAAACGGTGTTTAGATTACTTCAAAAAGCTTTGCCTGGGCAAAAATGAGCTTGTTGCAAATCTAATTGCAGAATTTAATCAGAAAACCAAAAGTGGCAGGTATATGGATGCTTATACATCATTATTAGATGTTGCAATTGCAAATATCAGAGGGGTCAATGATGAATTAGGTATAGATTCATTGGCTGTACCTGGTGGCACTAAAATCACATCAAAAGATGTTGATATACCATTTGAATTGATTTCATACCTGATAATAAAGTAAACATTGGATCAACTGATAGACATATTACAGATACCCCAAAGCTGTAGGGTAAACAAAAAAGTAACCAAGGCATTTTTCAAACGAAATTTTGAATTAACAACGGCTGAACGGAATATACTTGATGATCCAACCCAAATATTGCAGATAGATTGGATTGCTTCTGTGAAGCCTGAAAATTCAAATATCAAAGCAAAATCCGTTGATTTATCGACTTTTGAAGAGATTCAGATTTTCAATCTTTTTACCGGGTGCGCTTGCGCACCCGGTAAAAAGAAAATAGCTGAACTAATACAAAAATATATACCTTATCACATTTTGCTTTGCATATTCGATGATACTTCTTTTGTGCTAAACACTTGTGAAAAACGGATAAATCAAAATGATTCGACCAAACGAACTGTCGAAAAATTCTATTTCACCAATGATATTGATTTTAGTTCACCATCCGTAAATCAGAAATCTTTTTTAGATAGTATTGCATTTGCTGAATTGGACAAGCAAAACCTGAAAACGTTTTACGATTCATATACTGCCAGTATTATTGCCCTGCAAACATCGGATTATACTTATTCATTCAACATCCGTAAATATGACCGAAGTAAATTGGATGTTCAGTATATTGAAAACATTATCCGTTTGCAAACTGAAATTTTAACTTTGCAAAACCAGGCAAAAAAAGAAAACCAATTAAATATTCAGGTTGAATTAAATAATGCCATACAGGTAAAGCGACAAGAAATTATAACACTTGAAGATTTTTTAAAATCATAACCCATGGAAAAAATAACCAACGGCCACCCATTAAGCCAAAGTGCAGATATAGTAAAGGAAAATATAGAAACACTGAAATCACTATTCCCAACCATAGTTAAAGAGGGTAAAATAGATATTGAAGAACTAAAAGCCCTGTTGGATGAAGAAATAGAAACCAACGATGAATATTACCGTTTCACCTGGGCAGGTAAAAACGAAGCCCGAAAAGAAGCAAACAAACCAAGTACAGCTACTTTAAAGCCAAATATACCTGATAGCAAAAATTGGGATACCACTGGAAATATTTTTATTGAGGGCGATAACCTTGAAGTATTGAAATTGCTACAGAAAAGCTATGCTGATAAAATAAAAATGATTTACATTGATCCACCATATAACACAGGTAGTGACTTTGTTTATAAGGATAACTATGCCGATAACCTTGGAAATTATTTAGCAATTACAGGTCAAACCGATTCAGAAGGTAAAAGACGTAGTTCAAATACT
>CAZSIK010000008.1:23615-24214 GCA_964606515.1 uncultured Prolixibacteraceae bacterium | reverse complement strand
AATCAGATGGTCGATATCATAGCAATTGGCTAAATATGATGTATCCTAGGTTGAAATTAGCCTATAATCTATTATCTGACGATGGCGTAATTTTCATAAGTATTGATGACAATGAAATTTGCAATTTGAGAAAACTTTGTGATGAAATTTTTGGTGAGGGAAATTTTGTTGCACAATTCACATGGGCCGCAGGTAAGAAAAATGATTCAAAGCTTGTATCTATATCCCACGAGTACATATTGTGCTTTTTGAAGAACAAACAATTTATTGCTGAAAAAAAAGTATTATGGAGGTTAAGAAAGAAAGGACTAAATGATATTTATTCAGAATATAATAGACTAAAGAAAATTCACAATCTTAATTTTTCTGCAATAAGTGAAGGTTTAAAGAAGTGGTTTAAAGAGTTGCCCAATGATAATCCTGCTAAAAGGCAATCACATTATTCATCAGTCGATAAAAGAGGTATTTTTTTTCCTGATAATATTTCGTGGCCTGGTGGCGGTGGCCCCACATATGAAGTACTTCATCCAATTACAAAAAAACCTGTAAAAGTACCATCACGTGGATGGATGTTCTCTTCAAGTGTAAGAATGCAAGAA